>CAYYUZ010000015.1:0-39014 GCA_964475005.1 uncultured Spirochaetales bacterium | reverse complement strand
GCGACGGGCAACTTGGCGGTGACCACGGCGCTGGCCTTGATGGTGCTGGTTCTCATCTTCGGAGTCGGTATCAAGCGACTGGGGCCGGGGGGATTTCTCAAGAACCTTTACCCTGAGGGCAGCCCGCTCGCCATCGGCTTGTTTGTGGCCTTTCTCGAACTCGTCGGTCTGTTCACCAAGAGCGCCGTCTTGAGCCTCAGGCTCTTTGCCAATATGTTCGCCGGCCATCTGGCCATTCTGTCCTTTCTAGTCCTGCTGATCATCGTGCATCCCGTGTTCGCGGTGGTTTCCCTTCCCTTCGCCGTCTTCACCTATCTGTTGGAAGTCCTTATCTCGCTTATCCAAGCCTTGGTCTTCACTCTCTTGAGCTGTCTGTTCATCCACATGGCCAGCTCATCGCATGAACTTTCGTCGGAATGACAACGGAGGAACGTATGGAAACTATCATCCTTGCTCACGCTCTCGCCGCCGTGGGAGCTGGACTCGCTGCGGCGGGAGGCGGTATCGGCATCGGTTTGATCGGGGGCCGCGCTATGGAAGCCATGGCCCGACAGCCTGAGGAGAAGAAGGATCTTCGCACAAACATGATCCTGATGGCTGCCCTGGTGGAAGGCCTGGCGTTCTTCGCAGCCATCATTGCGTTGCTGGTCATCTTCAGCAAGTAGCTGTGGCCAAAGGAGTTCTGTCGTGGACTTGTTCAGCTTGGATCCCGGACTGGCGATTTGGACCTGGATCAGCTTTGCCGTCTTGTGTGTGATTCTGACCAAGGCGGTTTTCCCCAAGCTTTTCGAAAATATCAAGAATCGCGAGGCGGTGATTTCGCGCTCGATCGACAATGCGGCCGAAATCGAAGCGCGGCTCAAGGCCATCGATGGGGAGCGTCTTGAAATCCTCCGTCAAGCCCGAGCCGAGGCCGAAACCCTTTTGAAGAATACAGGACAAGAAGCCGAAACCTTGAGGCGGTCGATCCAGGCTCAAGCCGAGCGCGAGGCCGCTGATATTGTCGCCGAAGGAAAAATCCGGGCCGTCGCAGAACGCCAAGCCGCGATCGACACCCTGAGGGTCGAACTCGCCGACTTTGTCTTGGTCTGCGCTGGAACGATTGTCGGCTCAACGCTTTCGGGTGCCAAAGAGCGGGAGTGGTCGCGCGAATTGGTCAAACGCCTATGAGCCTGCCCCAAATCGTCCGCCGCTACGCCTTGGCGCTGTTCGAAGTCGCCAAGGAGCGAAGCGCCGTCGCCGAAGTGGAAACCGACATGGAAGCCCTCAACAAAATCTTTCGCGAAATGCCCCAAGTCAGGGATTGGTGCCGGGAAGGACGACTCCATTTTGCCTCGGCCGAGACGTTTGTTTCGACGGCCTTCCTTCCCTTCGTGGGTCCACTCACAGCCACCACCTTGGAACTGGCGGCCCGTCACGACCGGCTGGCGGTCATTCCTCTTCTCCCCGAAGCGTTGAGGATTCTCGCCGACAGGGCTTCCAGCAAGGTCCGCGTAGTGCTGGAAACTGTGCAGAAACCAGAGCGCGAACTGGTTGACAGGATTGCCGTCGCCATGACGCAGAGGACGGGTAAGTTCGCCGTCGTGACGAACCGGGTCCGCCCCGAACTTATCGGGGGCTTTCGCATTCTTTGGAACGACAGTGTCATCGATTTGACCGCCAAGGAGAAGCTTCGCCGCTTGCGAACTCTCCTGACTTCACCTTGAAAACGGGTATCCACCATGAGAGACGAGATCCGACCTTCCGAAATCCTTGACCTCCTCAAGAATAAGATCCGGGGTTTTGACACCCAAATCATCGAACAGGAGGTAGGACGGGTCATCCAGTGCGGCGACGGCATCGCTAACGTCTGGGGCCTTCCCGGGGTCATGTCGACCGAACTTGTCCAAATCGAGACCACCTCGGGGACGTTGGCCTCGGGTCTTGTCATGAATTTGGAAGAGGACACCGTCGGTGTCATCCTGTTTGCCAACGGCGATTTGGTGAAGGAAGGCGATTTGGTTCAAAGGACTAAGCGCGTCATCGAAGTTCCAGTGGGCGACTCCCTGTAGGGCCGGGTGGTCGACCCATTCGGCGACCCGCTCGACGGCCGTGGTCCCATCAAACGTGAAACCTTCCGCCGTCTTGAGGTCAAGGGACCCGGCATCGTCGAACGAAAGAACGTTTGCGAGCCTCTGCAAACCGGAATCAAGGCCGTCGATTCGATGATCCCCATCGGCAGGGGGCAACGCGAGCTCATTATCGGCGACCGAAGAACCGGAAAAACGACAATCGCCATCGACACCATCCTTAACCAGAAGAATTTTCTGGGCACCCCCGAGCAGGTCTACTGTTTCTACGTGGCCATTGGGCAGAAACGCTCGTCGGTAGTACGGCTCGTTCAGACTCTTCAGCAGCGCGGTGCTCTGCCCTACACCACGGTTGTGGCGGCAACGGCCTCCGATTCGGCTTCATTGCAGTACTTGGCCCCCTATGCTGCGGTCGCCATGGCCGAGTTCTACAGAGACAGCGGACGCCACGCCCTGGTTATCTTTGACGACCTCACCAAGCACGCGCAGGCCTACCGCGAACTCTCGCTTCTGATGAGACGCTCTCCCGGACGCGAGGCCTTCCCCGGAGACATCTTCTATGTTCATTCACGGCTCTTGGAACGCGCCGCCAAAATGAGCGACGCCCGAGGCGGCGGATCGCTGACGGCCTTGCCCATCGTGGAAACCCAGGAAGGCGACGTAGCCGCCTACATCCCGACGAACGTCATCTCGATTACCGACGGTCAGATCTTCCTGGCGTCCAATCTGTTCAATTCGGGCCTAAGACCGGCCGTCAACGTCGGCATTTCGGTGTCGCGGGTCGGCGGTGACGCTCAGATCAAGGCCATGAAGCAGGCCGCGAGCTCGCTCCGCATCGACCTGGCGCAGTTTCGCGAACTGGCGGCGTTCATGCAGTTTTCCTCAGATCTGGACCCCGCCACCAAGAAGCAGCTGAGCCGGGGCGAGAGGCTGATCGAGATCCTCAAGCAGAACCAGTACCAGCCCATCGACGTGCTCTATCAAGTCATGATCCTCAAAGCCGGTATCTCCGGAAGGCTTGACCGCTACCCGCTTTCAAAACTCCTGGGCTACGAGACCAAGCTTTTTTCCTACCTCGACCGTGAAGGCGCGGGGTTCTTGGACCGGCTTCGAGCTTCGGGGCAATTCAACGAAGCGCTGACCCGAGAGGCCGAAGACCTTCTTGACGCGTTTGAGGCCACCTTCTCTCCCGAATCGGTGACTGCGGGTGTCGACTCAGGGTTTGCCCTTAACCTGGCGCTGGCGTTGAGTCAAAGCGGAGGCGGTCAACGGGAGACCCTCCATCTGGCCGAGAGCCTCACCGCGCACGAGCTGGCCACACCCAATCTGTCCAAGGAGCTTGAGGAAATTCTCAACGGCAAAGATCTGCGCGAACGCGACAGGCTCAACCGGCTCTTCGAAACCTGCCCCATCATCGATTTTGAGGCAAGCTCGGACCGGGACGAAGCCTTTCAAGAGGCCTCGCGTCTCCTAGCCGAAAAGCTCGGCGCCAAACCCAAAAAACTGTTCAAGGAATACGTCGAGAGAGAGGAACTGAGCTCAACCGCGATCCAGTCCTTCTTCGCCATACCCCACGTCATCGCAGACAAAAAGGGGGCGTTTGAGCTGCTGGTCGTCCGTTCGCGAAAAGGCATTCGTTTTTCGGAGGCCGTTCCCAACGTCCATACCATCTTTTTCTTGGCCGGAGCGTTGGACCAGAGGCACTTCCACCTTGTCGTCATCTCGGCCTTGGCGCACATCATCATGGACAAGCGCTTTCACGAAGAATGGATGGCCGCAGGCGATCCAGAAGACCTGAGGAGCCTGATCCAGAAGATCAGGAAGCCCTAAACCGTCATGCCCAGCACCCTAGAAACCAACCAAAAGATCAGCTCGCTGGGCAACATGCAGAAGGTAACCCGGGCCATGAACATGATTGCGAGCATCCGTCTCCGCAAGCTGATTGCCCGGCTGGAGGCGCTTTCCGCGTTCGAGAAATCTCTGGGCGATCTGTTGCCTCTCGTGGTCCCTGTGCTCTCTTGGGAGTCCCATCCGCTGGTGACAGGTTATGCGGACCTGGGGACGGTTCACTTCGTCACTTTCACAGCAGACCGAGGCCTCTGTGGTTCCCACAACAACTCCGTCAACAAGGCCCTCGACAAGCTCGCGGCCAAAGTCCGCGAACAGGGCGCGTCGGTCGAAGTGACGTGTATCGGGACCAAAGGGAACAACTATGCAAGACGCAAGGGCTACAAGGTGTTCCATCAAACCGAAAGTGGCAGCCAAGTTCTGAACACTGCGGCCGTTGAGGAATTGGCCGACAAGCTCTTCCACAGGTTCGTGGACGGACAGGTGCAAGCCGTTTACTTCATCTCCAACCATTTTCTGTCGAAGATCCGCCAAGAGACCCAAGGCCGGCTGGTCCTTCCGTTTGCCATGCCCGACCTGCCTCTGCAGGAGCGACCACCCACACCGACGATCGACCTTGCTCCCCAAGAGTTGGCGTTGCAAGGCGGAAGACTCCTGTTCAGGTATTTTCTGGCACTCGCCGTGGCGCATTCGGCGCTGAGCGAACAAGCCTCGCGCATGACGGCCATGGAGAACGCCTCGAAAAATGCCCAGGACCTGACCGCGTTCTACACCAAGGTCCGCAACCGGGTCCGGCAATCGAACATCACCAGCGAACTCACGGAAATCATTTCCGGCAAAGAGGCCATGAAAAGGTAGGAAATCCGATGAAAGAAACCGGCACAGTTGTCCAAATTCTCGGCCCTGTGGTCGACGTCCGTTTCGAACAAGGCGAACTGCCGGCCATTCTGACGGCCCTGACGGTGACCAATACTTCGATCGACGATCGCGAGGACAATCTGGTTCTCGAAGTCACCCAGCACATTGGTGAGAAGCTTGTCCGAACGATCGCCATGGATTCGACAGACGGGTTGCAGCGCGGTGCATTGGCCCATTCGACGGGCGGTCCGATCACTGTGCCCGTCGGCAAGGCCACCTTGGGCCGCGTGATGAACGTTGTTGGCAACCCTGTCGACGAGCGGGGACCCATCGAGAGTCCCTACCATTACCCCATCCACCGTGCGGCGCCTCGTTTCGACCAACTGGCCACTACCAACGAGGTGCTGGTCACCGGCATCAAAGTCATCGACCTTCTGGCGCCGTACATGAAGGGCGGCAAGATTGGTCTCTTTGGAGGCGCCGGAGTGGGAAAGACAGTGCTCATCATGGAGCTGATCAACAACATCGCCCGGGAACACGGGGGCTACTCCGTCTTCTGCGGTGTCGGAGAACGGACAAGGGAGGGGACAGCCCTTCTGGGAGAAATGCGCGACTCGGGGGTCATCGACCGGACCGCCTTGGTCTACGGACAGATGAACGAACCCCCCGGGGCCCGTGCCCGAGTGGCGCTCACGGCCATGAGCGTGGCCGAGTATTTCCGCGACGAGCAGCAGCAAGACGTCCTGTTGTTCATCGACAACATTTTCCGCTTCGTTCAGGCCGGCGCCGAAGTTTCCGCTCTGTTGGAACGCATTCCCTCGGCGGTCGGCTATCAACCGACGCTGGCGTCGGAATTGGGCCGCCTTCAGGAACGCATCACCTCCACCAAACAAGGTTCTGTCACCTCGGTTCAGGCCGTCTACGTGCCCGCCGACGACTACACCGACCCCGCCCCCGCGGTGACGTTTTCACACCTGGACGCGACGACCAATCTGTCGAGGGCCATCGTCGAGATCGGCATCTACCCTGCCGTCGATCCGTTGGCCTCGACCTCGCGGATGCTGTCGGCTGATTTGGTGGGAGAACGCCACTACAGAGTGGCCCGAAAGGTGCAGGAGGTGCTCCAGGTCTACAAGAATCTGCAGGACATTATCGCCATCATGGGGATGGATGAGCTTTCCGAAGAGGACAGGACAACCGTCGAGAGGGCCAGGAAGATCCAGCGATTCCTGTCTCAGCCGTTCTCGGTAGCCGAGCACTTCACGGGTCTCAAGGGAGTGTTCGTCCCGCTGGAGCAGACGATACGGTCCTTCGAGGAGATCCTGGAAGGCAAGCACGACGACCTTCCCGAACAGGCGTTCTACATGGTGGGCACCATTGAAGACGCCCGCGCCAAGGCGAAGGTTCTGGTGGGCGCGTGAAAACCTGCTTCACGCTGACGATTGTGGCCAAGGACACAGTTGCCTTCAACGGGAAAGCCCAGTCCTGCCGTATCGATGGGCTGACAGGTTCGCGTGGCTTCGAGGCGAACCACGAACCCTTTCTGACGGTGCTGAACTCACCCTCGGTCGTCGAGTACGTCACCGAATCCGGCAAGACGACCAAGCTGCGTGTGGCTAGCGGCCTAGCAAGCTTCGCCCGGAATGTGTGCAGTCTTGTCGTCGAGGTCGATCCGCTCGAAACAGGCCGATCCTCGGTCAGGTAGGTTCCGTCTCGGCACTCCCCCCGCTGGCCGATTTGTGGTATCTTTAAGCGATGAGTGTGAAAATTTCAGCTCCAGCGAAGAGCTATCACCACGGTTCTCTGAGAGACGCCTGCCTTCAAGAAGGACTGGCGGAGCTGCAAGAGCGCGGCACTTTGCACTTCAGCCTTAGGGAGGTCGCGCGCAGGGCCGGTGTGACGCCAACGGCGATCTATCACCATTTTCCCGACAAAGGCGATCTTCTGGCCGTGCTGGCCCTCATCGGTCTTCAGGATTTCGGAGAGCGTCTCCGCCAGAGTGTCTTGGGCGGTGCCAGCCCGCAGGACACACTCACCGCCATGGGTGTCGTTTACCTGGACTTTTTCCAACAGCACCCTTACTACCTCAACCTCCTGTTTTCCAAGGAGTTTGTTCAGCATCCCGAGGTCAAAGAGGCACAGAGCAGCGCGTTCAGGCTGGTTACCGGCCTTCTGGAAAAGTTTGGAATCCCGTCCCAGGAGGCCGATCAGCTCGCACTCTGGATCTGGTCGTCCGTCCATGGTTTGGCGACTCTGATCAACGCCGAGGCGCTGGGCAACGTCGGCGACGCGTGTCCTCCCGATGCTCCTTTGATCTTCCGTCTCCACCTCGACGAGCTGAAGCAGCTCCTTCTCCCTCTGTTCTCCCGGATCATCCTTTCCTTGGCCCCACGCGGCTAACTTTCTTTTTCACCGAATCTTTACACTGTTATATTGACAGCGTAAAGATTCCTTTCTATTTTTACGCTGTAAAGATAGGAGGGCGGGATGCTCAAAGTCCTGATCGCTGTTCTGATGTTTCTCGGAGGCCTCGTTCCAAGCTGGTCGCAGGCCGACCCGCCCCTGGCGGTCGACGCGGCTGTGAAAGAGGCCCTTGAGTCAAACTTGGGCCTGCAGGCGGAAGGAAAGACCTTGGAAGCCAGGACCAGGGACAAGGCCTACGCCCTCCAGAAACTCTTCCCGACGCTCACCGCCGGTGCCGGCTACCGCAACTTCAACGATCTGCCGGCCCAGCAGCGTCTGGCGGGATTTTCCGGGGCCAACACCATTTTGCTTCCGACAAGCGCCTTCAATTTCGGTGCCTCCATCAACGCTCAGTTCACGCTCAGCCTTGGCACTTTTGCAGCGATGGACCAGACCCTTTCGGACTTCGACGCTGGAAAACTCTCCTACGAGCTAACCCGGCAGAAGCTTGAACACGACGTCAAGAAGACCTTCTATCAGCTCCTGTCACTGCAGGAAACCCGGGCCCTTCTTCAGAACCAAGTCTCCAACGCCGAAGCCCGTTATCGGCAGGTCGACTCGGCCTACCAAAACGGCAGTTCCCCCGAGCTCAACCTCCTTCAGGCCGACGTCGCCCTTCAAAACCGGAAGAACGATCTGAGAAACTTGGAGGTCAGTTTCAAACAGGTCTCCTACGCCTTTTGCCTGCTGCTTGGCCGTTCGCGTTACGAAGTCCTCTCGCTAGAAGGAACTATCGATCCCAGAGTTCCCCGAGATTCCCTTCAAGCCGACGCGCTAGCCGACAAGTACCTGGCGGGACGGCTCGATCTGGCGCAGGTCAAGACCCAGCGCCGGGCCCTTGACGTACAGGTCTCCGAGGTGGCGTCGCAGGCCGTGCCCCAACTGGTTGTCGGGTGGAGCGCCGATCCGAGTCTCAACGACCCGTCCAACCAGAACTGGGGCAATTCAGGTTTATGGCACCAGCCCACCGGCGGGCCGAGCGTTCAGCTTCAGTGGAAACTCGACAGCTTTCTTCCGGGTTCGACCTTCTGGACGGTTCTCGCCGACCTGGACGACCTGAAAATCGCCGCCGACCTGAGCGAGAAGCGAACCCGCGACGCGGCGCGCGTCGAGATCCTGAATTTGGTGGACCAGATTCAGAAATCGACGGATTCGTTGGCCGGCCTGCAGAAGAACGCCGATTCGGCCGACCGCGCCGCCCTTCTGGCTCAGCGCGCCTTTAGCGCAGGGGTGAGAGACCTGCTTACGGTGCAAGACGCTGACCTTCAAGCCGAGTCGGCTCAACTGTCGCTCCTTGGTGAAAAACTGACCCTCAACAACGCCCTGATTGACCTGGAATCCGCCCTCAATACCTCACAGGAGAAGATCCATGAACTTCAGTAACGTCACTGCCCTTGCCCTTTCGGCGCTGCTCCTTGCCGCGTGCTCGGCGCCGAAGACGACCCAGGCCGCCCCCGAACCCGAAATCATTCCCGTGAGGACGGCCACAATCTCCCCCGCGCCTTCCAGCCAGGAGATCACCGTCTCGGGACTGCTGGCTTCAGAAAAACAAATCCGCCTGTCATTCAAGACGGGAGGTATCATCCAGAGGATCTACGTGAAAGAAGGCGACAACGTCGCGGCTGGGGCGCTGCTGGCCGTGTTGAACCTCACCGAGATCGATGCCCAGGTCGAGCAGGCCAGGCAGAACCTCACCAAGACCGCCAGAGACCTCGAAAGAACCCGCCAGCTGTTCGCCGACAACGTCGACACGAAGGAACAGCTCGACAATGCGGTGACAGCCAACGCCCTGGCGCACCAAAGCCTTGAGATCGCCGAGTACAACAAGACCTACTCGCAGATCCGCGCGCCTCTGGCCGGAATTGTGGTCACCAAGCAGATGAACGAGGGTGAGATGGCTTCGCCCGGAGTGCCTGTGTTTCTGCTGACCGGCACCGGCAGCTTCGATTGGGTGCTCAAGTGCGGTGTCTCCGACAGAGACTGGGCCAGAATCAGCACAGGCCCGTCGGCACAAGTCACCTTCGACGCCTATCCCGGCGAGGTGTTTCCCGGAGTAGTCAGCCAGCTTTCGCAGGGATCGGATTCGGCCTCGGGGCTCAACCAAGTCGAGATCCGGCTCGATCCCCGGGGAAAGAAACTGGCCACAGGTCTGTTTGGAAAGGGGCGAATCTCGGTGCCCACGGGGCAAGGGGGATGGACTGTCCCCATTGATGCCCTTGTCGAAGGTCAAGGAGACCAAGCCCAGGTGTATGTTCCTTCCGGCGGCAAGGCCGTCAAAGTGGCGGTCAAAGTCCTTGAGCTGGGAACCCGGACCGCCACGGTCGAGGGCAACCTCGCTGGCAACCGCACCGTCATCGTCGACGGATCGGCGTACCTCAACAACGGCGCTTTGGTCAGCGTGGTGGACCACTCATGAGGATCACAGAGTTCTCAGTCAAAAACTGGCGCTTCACCCTTGTGGCGTTTCTAGGAATTCTGGCCCTGGGCGTCAGTTCTCTGTTGACCATGCCCCGGGCGGAAGATCCGCCCTACCACGCGCCCACCTTCGGCATCGTCATCATCTACCCCGGAACCAGTCCGCTCGATATGGAGAAGCTCGTCGTCAAACCCGTCGAGAAGCGGCTTCAAAACCTTGAGAAACTCAAACACCTCTCCACCCAGATCCGCGACGGTGTGGCCGTATTTAGGGTGGACTACCAGTATGGATCGAACATCGACGACAAGTACCAGGAACTAACCCGTGAGATGGGCGCGCTCCGCAGCGAGCTTCCCGCCGATCTGGCCAGCGTCGAGGTCAAGAAGTTCACCTCGGCCGATGTGAGCATCTACCAGTTTGCCCTTGTCAGCGAAACCCAGCCCTACAGGGTCCTCAAGTTCTGGTCCGATCAGCTCAAAGATGATCTGCAGAGGGTCAAGGCCCTCAAATCGGTCGATGTTTGGGGTTCCCCCAAAGAAGAAGTGACTGTCGAGCTCGATCTTGAAAAACTGGCGGCGAAGAAGATCACCTTGGGAAGCGTTTTGAACGCGGTGCAGAAGGCGAATGTGAACATTCCCGGAGGCAGTCTCGACGCGGGCGGCAAGAAATTCGACGTCAAGACCCAGGGCGATTTTCGAAGTGTGGAAGACCTGGCCAGCACCGTGGTCTTCACCAGCGGCAGTCAGACCCAGCGTCTGGGCGACCTTGCCCAGATCCGGTCGGGTTACGAGCCCGAGACCCACTTGGCCAGACTGAACGGACACCGAGCGGTGTTCGTCACCGTCGCCATGCACGAGGGCCAGAACATCGAGTCGGTCAAGAACCAGATCCTGCCCTTGGTGGAACATTTCCGTAAGGGTCTTCCCCAGAGTCTCGATCTAGTCAAGGTTTTCGACCAGCCCCAGGGTGTCGAGAACCGTCTCGACCGTTTTTCGAAGGACTTTCTTTTCGCTATCCTGCTTGTGTTGTTCACCCTGTTGCCCTTGGGAGGCCGCGCCTCGTTTGTGGTCATGATCGCCATCCCCCTTTCGCTGGCCATCGGACTGACCCTCCTCTACCTTCTGGGTTACACCATCAACCAGCTCTCGATTGTGGGGATGATCGTCGCCTTGGGGATTCTTGTCGACGACAGCATTGTCGTGGTCGAAAACACCGAGCGCTGGCTGCGTTCAGGAGCAAGCCGCAAAGACGCGGCGGTGAAGGCTGCCGGACAGATCGCCGTCGCGGTTCTTGGCTGCACCGTGCTGCTTGTGTTTTCGTTCTTGCCACTGATTTTTCTCCCCGAGGGAACTGGAGAGTTTATCCGCAGCCTACCCATGGCGGTGGTTTGCTGCGTTTTGGCCTCGCTGTTCGTCGCGCTGACCATCGTTCCGTTTCTGTCGAGCCGCATCCTCAAGGAGAAGACCCACAGCCGCGGCAATGTCTTTCTGCGTTTCATCGACAGGACGGTGATTGGCGGAACCGAACCCCTGGTGGCCCGGGCGCTGGCCAGACCGAAGACGACTTTTGCCGTGGCGATGGGACTGTTCGTCGTGTCGCTGGGGTTGTTCCCGGTGATCGGCCAGAGCCTGTTCCCCAAGTCGGACAAACCCATGTTTCTTGTCTACATTGAGCTTCCCGCCGGGTCCAACCTGGCCCAGACCGACCTCACGGTGCGGAAGGTCGAAGCCCTGCTGGTTAACCGGCCAGGCATCGCCTCGGTAGCCGCCAATGTGGGGCACGACAATCCTCAAATTTACTACAACGTGGCGTCCCGAGACTCCTCCGAAAACTTGGGCCAACTGTTTGTGCAGTTGGACAACACGGAACCCCGGTTCAAGGATTTGACCATCGAACAGCTGCGAAAAGAGGTCGCGAACTTCCCCAACGCGAAAATTGAGGTGAAGGAGTTCCAGCAGGGTTCGCCCGTTGATGCCCCCGTTGCCTACCGCGTCTCGAGCGAGGACCTGGCAAACCTGGACCAGGCCGCCTCGCAGGTCGAGGCGCTTCTTAAGGCCACACCCCACACGCTCTACGTCAGCAATCCGCTGAGCGTCAAACCAACGGATCTATTGGTGACCATCAACCGGGAGAAGGCCGGCCTGCTGGGAGTCTCGACCTCGGACATCGCCCGGAACATCCGGCTGGGGGTGACGGGACTCGAAGTCGGCAAGATCCGCGTCGACGGCAAACAGGACGACTTGCCCATCAACGTGACGCTGGCCAAATCTGGCGACAGGCAGGACCTGAGCGTGTTTGACCGCCTCTCCATCGACAGCGCCAAAGGAGTCCCCATTCCCCTGGGCCAGCTCGCGACCGTCGGTTTCGACACAGGCGTCAACCAGATCCGCCACTACGACCAGCGGCGCTACGTGACCGTCGGAGCCTTCTTGGACAAGGAGGCCAACGCCCAATCGGTGAACCGCGAGGTGCTGGCCAAAATACAGGCCCTCGACCTACACGGAGCTACTGTCGAGGTTTCGGGGGAGGCCGAGAGCAGCCAGGAGAGCTTTGCCGGCATCGGCATCATCATCCTCATCACGATTTTTGGCTTCATCGGCGTGCTAATTTTGGAGTTCAAGTCCTTCAAGAGCATCTTGATTGTGCTTTCGATCATTCCCATGGGCGTCATCGGGGCCCTGGTCATGCTCTGGATCTTCCACGAGAGTTTCTCGTTCACCGCGACCATTGGCCTCATTGCCCTCACCGGCATCGAGGTGAAGAACTCGCTGCTGTTCGTCGACTTTGCCAACCTGCTCCGCCAGCAAGGCAAACCGCTCGACGAGGCGCTGCGGGAGGCAGGCAGAATGCGCTTTGTCCCCATCCTCTTGACCTCGATGACCGCCATTGGGGGCCTGATTCCTCTGATCGCCGAATACAGCCCGCTCTACTCGCCTCTGGCCATGGTGCTGATCGGCGGCATCATCAGCTCGACGCTGATGGCCAGGTTCGTCACACCGGTGATGTACAAACTGCTTCCGCCGCAAATCGAGAAACCGGAAGACGAGAAAGAGCGCGACCGGATACCCGGATTGGCCGGATAAACCGGATCAGACAGTAAATCGGAGAAAAAGAAGAGACAGGATGACAGGATTTTCAGGAGAAACAGGATTCAGAAAGAAGAGGTAGAACCTTTTTCCTTCTTATTCCTGTAAATCCTGATAATCCCAAAATCCTGTCACATTTCTTCAATCAGGTAATTGATGCAATCACGGGCCTCGACGCGAAACGAGCGCTTTCCTTGGGTGAGGCGGGCCGAGAAGTGTCCGGCGCACCCGGCGGGACAACGGGGCCCTTGAGCCGGCCGTGCGCCGAGCTTTCCTGCCAAGCGGGCGGCAATCCAGTCTCGCGAATCAAAGGACTGATCGCCTGGCGTTGGGGTTGCAGACGGCGCGCCCTGCGCTCCGAAGCTGTTGCGGAGCATGCACGCCCGGCTTGTAAACAACGGCGGAAAGTAGCTTTGGTCGTTACGCTGGGGGTCTTCGACCCAGGGAATGGAAAACGCGCAGCCGGAAAGTCTTTCGGCCAGCTGGGCCTCGGTCCAGGCGTTGGCCGTATGAAAACCCCAGTCGATGAACCAAGCCCCGATCGAGAACCCCTCTTCCCTGAGCTTGCCGATCCACGTCAGATGACAGGGGTTGCTCAGCCCGGGAAAAACGCGAATCGAAGGTTCTTCTTGGCGAAGACGGATGAGGAAATCGCGCAGCCGCTCGAAGTACGACTTTTCGTTCGGGGTGAAGGGAGCCAGCGGCAACGCCAAACCCCAGGCCGTCGACGCCAGGTGCGGCGCTTTGAGCGTTTCCCATTCGGTGATAAAACCCACGAGCTTGTTGACCCCTTCGAGCGGCGACAGCTGGGCACGCGGAGGAATCCGGCCGTTCGAGGTCGACTTGCGAAGCAGACTCTTGGCCGTTTGCTCGACGAGACCGGGAATCGCGGCCACGAACGCGTCGGCTTGAGCCTCAAGACGGGCGTAACACCGGCGGCGGAACTCCTTGAGGAGCCGCGGCGGCACAAACACCTTGCCGGCCCGGTTGTCGATGGTAAGCGTCGAAGGACAAAAGCGGCTGTCGGAGGCCGTGAAGATGCTGGTCAGCGAGTCTTCAAGAGTCCCCGCGCCCTTGGAAGGTTCGCAGGGCAGAGTCTCGACAATGGTGGTGCCGCCGAAGTCGGAGCTTTCAAGAGTCAGGCGGACCGCCGACACGCCGGGGGTCTGGTCAGGCTCGAGCCTTAGTGTCAGCGGAAGGGGGTGCTTCCAAGGCCGGCCGGCCTTCTTAACCGGAAGTTTGCCGTCGTGCCGGCTGACCAGCCACAAGGTGCCGCCTTTGGGGGAAAACCCGATCCGATTCCCCAAGAACACCTCGGCTCGGCCCGAGTCCACGAGCGTCTCTGAGTCGAGGGCTCCGCGAAATACTTGACCCGGCCCGGGCCCCAGGAGCATGACCCCGTCACCGCGGCCTAAATTTCGGAACAGCTTCTCGCGACCCTCCAGGGCGACCACAACGCTGCCCTCCCCTCCTGCCAGAACTTCCCCTAACGGCATGCCAAGGGTTCCCGCCCACGAAGGGTTGGTCTGCGCAAGCCCCTTGTGACCGTCGAACCACCCCACGCTGGGCAGGCGGCCGTAGCGCATTCTGGCCTCGTCAAGCGATTCCCAGCCTTCGGCATCTCGACCTTCGAGGAACGCACGGTAGGCTCTGGCCGTGTTGAAGCTATAGGCGGGAGGTTTCATCCGCCCTTCGATCTTGAAGCTTTGGACTCCCAGGGCCTTCAGTTCACGGATGCGGGCGCCAAGTTCCAGATCGTTCATGCTGGCGAACGCTCCCACAACCCCACTCTTCCAAGTCGTTTCGCCGGGAGGAGCGTGAATACCTGCGGGAAGTCCGTCTTCGTGGGGACTTTCGCGGCGCTGGGGGCCGGGAATCAGATAGTCGAGTTCAAAGTTGGTTCGGCAGATCTGTCCGCAGTCGCCGCGGTTGGCCGAACGACCGATCATGATCCCCGAGGCCATGCAGTTGCCCGACACTGCATAGCACAAGGCGCCGTGAACAAAAACTTCATATTCCATTTGCGGGTCGGCGGCGACAATCTCGCCGATCTCGCTCATGGTCAGCTCGCGGGCGAGCACAACACGCCGGAACCCCATCGCCTTGAGCGCAGCAACACCACCGATGTTGTGGACCGCGGCCTGAGTCGAGGCATGAAGGTCGACGGGAGGTCCGTGCCGGCGCAAGGCCAACGCCAGACCCAGGTCCTGAACAATCAGGGCGTCGACACCACGAAAATGCAGCTCCCAGGCCAGGGCCACGACTTCGCCGATCTCTTGGGCGTCCAAGATAATGTTGACGGCGCAGTACACCCGCGCCCCGCGGCTTTTAGCGACCGCCGTGAGGGCGGCCATGTCGTCAAGGGTCAGGTTGTTGGCATGGCTGCGGGCCGAGAACTTCTGAAAACCGACGTACACCGCGTCGGCACCGCCTTCGAGCGCCCACAGGGCATGGTCCAGGCTGCCGCCGGGGGCCAGCACTTCGTCTTTCATGACGAGATCATTCAACAATCTAAGCCGCCTTGTCTACGGTTGAAGGGAAGAAGAGAGACCGGATACCCGGATGGGCCGGATGAACCGGATCTGGGGAGTTCGAAGGAAGGAAGAGACAGGATGGCAGGATTTTCAGGATGAACAGGACGGATCAAAGAGAGGAATTTCACCGCGGGGGACGCGAAGGTCAAAATCCCTGTCTTCGCTACGTACTTCCGCGCGTCGAAGCCTGCCCGGTCCTCTGCGGCCCTCGGCGTCCTCCGCGGTTCGAATTCTTCATAGTATATTCAACCCCGAAGAACGCCGGTTGATGGAGGATGCTAAATGGCTGACAAGGTGACCATATCTTGGCTTGCGGAGCCTGAAGATCAGGACTATCCCGCGGCGGAGTCGTTTTTGTTGCTTTTGTACGGTATGGAAGCCGTAAAAACCGTGGTAAGCCAGCTGCGCAAAGCCCCTATGACCGCTTTCAAGGCCAAGGACATTTTTCGGGCCAGCGGACTTTCGCTTTTGGGCGTCAGCAATAGCCACGTAGAAACGGACCGGAAGAAGATCGCTTCGAAAAAGGACCTTTCGCCGCTTCTTCTGGTGAGGGACACCGCCCACGGCAAAGTGATTATTGCCGATGGCTACCACAGGCTCTGCGCTGTCTATAGCGTTGATGAAGATGCCGTTATTTCCTGCAAGATCGTGTAGGACCGCAAAGAAGTGTCGGGTCTGATCTTTCGAAAAGCAACCAAACTCGACAAAGAACCGGTGCGCCTCTTGTATCATCAGGCCGTCGAAACCGGCAAAGCTAACGGCAGCAGCGATTGGAACGACGAGTACCCGTCAGAGGAAATCCTCGAGGACGATTTGATCTCCGAAAGACTTTTCGTGTTGATAGACGTCCAAACCATGGTGGGGGCCGTGTCGTTGATGGAGACCGACGACCTGGACCAAGAGCCGCTCGGCTGGGCCGCCGTTCGTTCGTGTGTGCCGGTCCGGCTCTGTGTTTCTGCCGCCCGGCAGAGGCAGGGACTGGGTGAGCGCTTGATGAACTCGCTGGCGAAGTATGCCAGGGATGAAGGCTACGAATCCTTTCGCCTTTTGGCGTCGCACAACAATCCCGCGGCCAACCGGCTCTATCAAAAGATGGGCTATTCGAACCTGGGCCGGGTGCATCTCTACAAAAAGGAATTCATCGCCTATGAGCTTCTGCTGAGAAATCTGCGAACTCGAGACATTCTGTAGAATTCCTTTCTGCAGATGCTGAAAGGGATTCAGCATCTGCTGAACCCTCGTCAGCAGATGCTGATTTGATTTCTTCATCAGCTGACAGCGATTCAGCAGATGAAGACTGTCGGTCAGCACCTGTTGAAAAGGTTTCAGCATCAGCTGAACGTCCGTCACCAGATGCTGAACACAAAACTTCTTCACAAGAAACGTGTTCAGCACCTGCTGACGGTCCGACTTCATCAGAAGATTGCCGTTCTACTTCACGTCAGAGATGCCAAACTCCTTCCAGCCGGTCTGCGGGAACACCAGTTTGACGATTTTACGCACCTCAGAGACTTTCGCCTTCAGCTGCCCCATGGTCTCATCGACCTGCACGGTCTTTTCCTTCAGCCGCGACTTCAGAGTCTCCTGCTCGGACTCGTAGGTCACGACCTGGTTGCGAAGCGCCTCGACATCGGCCACGAACGCTTCGTCAACGCCCCTTTGCGTCATCTTCGCCAGATTGCTCCGCAAGCCCTTGGTCAGGACCTCGATTTGGCTCAGAACCTCTCCTTGAGTCTGATAACCCATATAAGCCTCCTCTAAGAAAACAAGATGAGAGTAAGTTAATATATATTACCTAGATGTCAAGAGAAAGTTTGTATCAATAAGGTTGGAGTGAATCAGGTGGACAGGAAGGAGGGGTGGGAGTAGGGTGAGGGGGGCGGCAAAGTGGCGCTGAACGGACCCTGCGGCCAAAAGTAATATATAAAAGATATTGGAGGTCGAGTTTGGCAAAGCTGACCAATCGAGAGATTGAGGAAAAATATGACAACGAGGGACTCAACCTCAATCAAGAGCGTAGTGACTTTCTCCTGCCGCAAGTGCTTGACTTTGTTCGAGACAGGCGGTGGATCAATCTTCAGCCAGAATATCAGCGTCGGCTGGTTTGGGACAACAAGCAGCGCTCGACGTTCATCGAGTCTCTGCTGATGAATCTGCCCGTTCCACCTGTCTTTCTTTTTGAGATCGAATACAGTAGGTATGAGGTCATTGATGGCCAACAACGACTTAGTACTATCTCTGGATTCTATGAAAATAGAATAAAACTCTCGGGCCTAGAGAAGTGGCCAGAATTGAACGGAAGAACTTACCTGGACCTTCCTCCGATGATACAGCGAGGACTTGACCGCCGAAGAATCTCGGCGGTTGTTGTATTGGCCGAGGGGGTTCGAGAGAAGAAGACAAAAGATGATGTTCGGAGAATGATGTTTGAACGCCTAAATACGGGTGGGCAGAACCTCAATCCACAAGAACTCAGGAACTGCTTCTATTCTGGACCCTTTAACGACGCTATCATAAAAACAGCAGGTTTTTCCCTATTCAATGATATTTGGGAAATTCCTCGATACGTGGACAACATCCGAGGTGAACATATTGACCCGGTACTAAGCTCGAACGTGCTCTTCAGGAGAATGGGTGATTGTGAATTGATTTTGAGGTTCTTCGCACTCAGGAAGAAGGCCAACATAAAGGGTTCCGTTCGGTCCATGCTGGATAGGTGCATGGAGGAAAACCTAGGTTCCTCCCCTATACAAATTGAAGAAATGATGACCGCATTTCGGGATTGCTTGGAATTGGCCTACGGAATATTCGGAGAACATTGTTTCAGGTTGCGGAGTGAAGAGGGTTATGGGAAGCCTTCGGCCCCCCTGTTTGATGGAATCATGGTTGCAATTGATCGGCTGTACGCTAGCCGAAACAAAATGCTTGAAAAACGCGTGACGATTGCTATTGAGTTGGACAAGAAGCTTGCGGAAGCGAAATTCTATGAGCTTGTAGTCTCTCGAGCTAATACAGCGGATTCAACCAAGAAGCGGATTGACCAAATCGAGGAACTGATTGCTGGAGTCATCAATGACTGATCCGAAGAGCTCAGCGCTGATTCCTCTTGAGGCCCATCTATCAAATTTGGCAAATCTTGCCGATTTCATTGCCAAGTCAGTAGAGATCCAGAAAGTCCTTCCAAGCATTGTCAACTGGGAACAAGCTTGGCCAGAGGCCAAGTCGGCGACACAGGCATTTGTGAAAGTACCACTTGATTTCGACCAGATACTTTACAATTCGTGCTACCTGAGCATGATTTCCTGCTATGAAGAGTTCGTTCGCAGAGTCATTGCAATTGTTGCAGAGAATTTTATCGAGGACTGTTCTGAGTTTGATAGAATTCCCGTGGAGCTTTCGCAGTTTCATCTTGTCTCTAGCGCGAAACTACTTACCAGATTCTACAATCCACCGCAGCAACTACACACTACGAATTTCTGGGACGTTGCCAAGAAACTAGGAACTTGGTTTCCTTCGGCACCGAGGGTTGAGGTCAATAGTGATGCAGTAAGTCTTGGGGTCGACCTGCTTAGTATCACCGACGTGTGTGAGCTTTGTGTAAAGTTTGGCCAGCCGATTACCCTTGATACGCTCGGTAGCGATAGCGCTTTGGCAAACGCACTGTCACTGCCAACAGGAAGAAATGCCGGAAAGGAACTGCAGAAGGTCCTTTCTGAAATTGCAAAACGGAGGAACCGAATTGCACACACCGGCAACTCGGCCGATGTGACTAGGCAGCTGTTTCTAGAGCACCTTAGCTTCCTTGGCGTGTTTGCAAAGGCAATCGCTGGCAGGGTGGCTATTCCAGTGAAGAAGGGCAGGAAAGCAACCGCGTAGAACAAACATTTCAGCCTGACTTATTTGGGCCATCATCTTGTTGTCTCGGCCCTCGAGGTTAAAAAAAGGAGCATGCACTGATGCAACAAAAGCAAAGTAGCAATGCCTTAGATGTGATACTAGACATTTTGGTGCTCAGTTCCTTCTATGTTCTGTCATCATTGGTATACTACGCACTTTTTTTCAAGATAAATTTCAGATACTACGACATTGGTGGGATTCTCGATCCATACTTTCTTGTCGCCTCCTTTTCTATCTACTTTATACCAGTAATATTGTTCATTAATATCCTATACATATCGGCCTATTTCTTTTCAAAGTGGTTGGTCAGTCATGGCTCTTGGGCTAGATATCTCCTAATAGTAGGAACTTCGACAGTTGCTGTAATCATCATTACATTTCTTCTTTTTGGCGACATTCTAGAGTATAGCAAGATTGTAAGTCGATCATTCTTCTTACGCATTCCGTTTATGACATACCTGTACTGCGCGCTTCTTGGTATTGTCTTAAGTTTTTTTTACTTTCTTGTTGTAAAGAAGTATTCTTACAATTCAACGTTCAGGTTGGTCTATATTATTTCTGTCGGATTATCATTCAATTGTGTTATTCTGCATTTGTCTGCTGAGACTTCTCGGAACGGTGCAGATCCAATCATAAGTCAGAAAGTCATAATCACACTAAAGAACACGGAAATTTTGTCCGCAAAGCTGATAAAGGAATATGACAATTTTGTTGTAATCATCAAAGATTCTAAAATTGAGAGTCTGAATCGTGATGAAATCCGAAATATTTCTCAGGAATAGGGCTTGACCCGTTACTTTAACCTAACTTATTCGGCCGCAACGCCTCCTACAGACAATACTTGCACCTCAAAACGAAGGGTGAAAAAAAATCATTCAAGGGCTTCACTCAGGAGAACCGCCCAATGAAGTCTTTCCCACAAATGCTCTCCGACCAACTCGTCGGCGCGCTTCTCACAGGCAGCGTCGCTCGCGGAGACGCTCGTATCAGCCCCTGGGGACTCTACATCGATGTGACGCTTGTCCTTAAGGATGATGGAGAAATTGATCTGGAGAAGGTCTTTGGAAAAAACGAAGAGCCGGACATTCCCAAACACTGTGTCAATTTGTTTGACAAGGTGGGCATGGCACATACCGCCGCGTCTTCGCGCGAGGAATTCTGAACACTTTTAGGACGATGTCACGCGAAGCCGCTAAGAACACGAAGAAGAATGGGGATTTACCAGGTATGGAGACGGATCAACACTGATCGGACCCTTTTTCTCAGCCCTGCTACTCCGATCCGTGTGAATCCGTGTGTATCAGTGGTTTTGCTTTCTTCCTCGGCGGTCCTCTGCGTCCCGGGCGTAAGCCGTCAGGCGTCGCCGCAATGCGGGCGGTGATCTTTTTTTCGCGTTCTTCGCGTCTTCGCGTGAGAAATCCTGACCTCTCCTAACTTCGTTATCTTCGTGCCTTCGTGTGAAATTCCCGAACCTCCCTTTCTCCTCTTGCCTTCTCCACGTCTCAGCGTGAAATTCTTCCCACAACCAGGAGCCCCCCATGATCGTTATATCCCGCTTAATCCCAACCGATGCCAGCATGATGAACGAAGTCCTCGAGTTCTTTGCCAAGGAATTCCACGACCCGGAGAGCTACCTCAAGAACAAGCCGAGCCGAGGGTACGTCGAACGGTTGCTCGCCTCGCCTTCTTTCATCTGTCTTGTTGCCAAACACCAGGAGCAACTGGTCGGCTGCCTCGTCGCTTACGAGCTTGTGAAGTTCGAGCAGGAGCGGAGCGAGGTCTACATTTACGACCTGGCGGTTTCCTCGTCCTTCCGGAGGCAAGGAGTCGCCACCGAAATGATTGAGCATCTGAAGGGGATTGCCAAGGCGCTTGGAGCCTGGGTGATCTTTGTTCAGGCCGACACCCAAACCGAGGACCTTCCGGCGATCAACTTGTACACCAAGCTGGGTAAACGCGAAGAGGTGCTTCACTTCGATATCGACCTCGATTGAGGCCCAGACTAGCGCTCAGCCCAAAACACGGGGGTACTCGGCCCCGGCCACCGGCTTCGCACGGCTTGCGCGCAGAAAGCTGTCGACGGAGGACTGGAGCGCCCTTTGCATGTAGGCCCGGATCTTATCAAGGCTGACGCTTGGCGTTTTGGTGTCGAACAAGAAGAGGTAGAGCGTCCCTTCGTTCCTATCCAGCGGGCGGCTCCCCACGACAACGCCGCTGACGGAACAAAACCCTCCCTCGAGCTTCAGCCGCATCGACTCAAAGACCGCATGATGCGGCCAGCGTTTGTCGGGATTGAGGACGCACGTCATACCCACTGAACTCAACTCGACGATGCGGCCTTCGATAAGGTCGCGGGAATCTTTGAAGCTGAGGCGGGAGTTCTCATCGCAGCGGACCCGCAGGTACTTTCGCCGTCCTTTGGCTTCGTTGGCCTCCAAAACCTTGGTGATGATGGCAATGCTGTCGGCCATTTTCAAGGAGAGTTTGACAAACCCGCAGGCCACCCTGCGATTGATCAGGTATTCTTCGGCCAGTTTCCGGTCTGGGTTGTAGGTCAGAATTCCCAGTCGGACGTTGGCCAGCAGAGGTTCTTGCCGAACCTCCTGAACAAAGGCCAGCCACTGTTCCTCTGAAAATCCATCATCGATGTTGAGGAAAGCTAGACAGCTTGGGTATTGATAGAAGAGCCTTTTCGCGTTCGCGGCGTCACTGATCAGAGCGACCATGTACTCCTGTTTGATCAGCTCGGTAATCAGCTCCGTTCGGATGACGCTGCTCGGCTGGACAAAGAAGATCATTCGTCCTTCGACGTTGGTACCTAAGTTCGTGTTCACAGACTACTCCCAAAGAGAACCGTGCGGGGATCTCCCACAGGGTCAGATGCTGAGCACTTCTCTATGAACTTTTGGGATGGCGTTTCTAACGGGAACTTTCTCGATCAACAACGAACAAAACAAACGATTGCATAAGAATACCATGGACCTCGGAGACCCTCAACAGCAAATTGAACTTCTTTGAGACTTCTCTGTCGGCAGACTCCTAGAAAAGCAGCCTTAGAAGAATATCCTGACCGTAGTTTCCGAAGCCCCGGCCAAAAATATTGAGGCCACCCCGGTGTTCGGCCTCTTCCTTAACGCCGATGCGAACCTTCACCGAGTGATGGTTGGGAAGGTCGAGAGCGGCCAGGGTCACCCCGCTGATCTTCACTCCATCGACAAAGGAACCTTCTTCCGTAACGGCCCAGTTCTTGAGCAAACCGTACTGCGAGCCTTCCAGTTTCCACCAAGGCGGGGTGTACTTTCCCCGGCGGTCGCCAAAATCTCCAGGACTCGTCCAGCAGCCCACTTCGACGTTGTTGACCCACAGGGTGATGTCCGACAGCCAGTTCTTGTTGGTTCCAGGCGTTTCGCTCGACAGCTCGGTGACCAGTTCAAGACGCGACACGGGCTTGTCCTTCAGTCGGCTGTTGTTCGGAAACTTGTATTCGACCCAGCCCTGCTCGAACCACAGCAGTCCGGCCTTCATTCGGTCGGGGCTCAGATAGCTGTCGGGAACGTCGAGGTAGCCAATGACGCTTTCGGGGGAACACAGGCCGCAGGGAGAAAACACTTCGTAGTTGGTGTACAGCCCGATGGGCATGGCAACTTCGACCGCGCCGTCACCGGCTTCGTGGGCAGAGTCGCCGAACCTCAGCAGGATCTCGCCGTAGCGGCGCCGGCAAACCTTCTGGCTCCCTTTTCGCGCCTTGATCGATTCGGTGGCAATCAAACCGGACTCCTCAAGAGTCAGCACGTTGGTCGCGACTGTCGACTGCGGCAACCCGAGGGCCTCGGCAATTTCGTTGACATTGTGAGCACCGCCTGAGAGCAGGTCGAGAATCCTCAACCTCACCTCGGACGAGAGCACTTTGATGGTTTCCAAATCGTCTTTGGGGGAAAGGATGAGGATGCGGTCCTGAACTTCGGGCATTTCGACCTCCGAAGCGACAGTATCACATAAATGGATATTGAACAAGAATATTCCCATTTCAAGTCGACAATCACCAAGAGAAGGGAACAGGAATCCACAATTTCCAAAGAATGGGTTTTAATTCCTCTTAATATCCGTTTTCTGGATTCGTATCAATTCAGAGTTGACGCGTATAACGACTGGGTCTAGCATGGCCACAAAGAAGTTCGGTCTGCCGGAGCGCGCGCCGACGGACCGCCCTTTCAGGAGGAGAAAGAATGAAAAAATTCGCACTCATGGCCCTGGCCCTAGCGGTGCTGCCGGCCATGCTCTTCGCCCAGGCGAAGACGGACATGACTCTTTGGACGTTCCAAGAGTTGCACGCGACCTACTACAAGTCGGCGGTTGCGGCTTGGAACACGGCCAACCCCACCAAGCAGATCAACCTGAACGTCGAAGTGTTTCCCTACGACGACATGCACAACAAACTGCTGATCGCCCTGCAGTCGGGAAAAGGCGCGCCCGATATCGCCGACATCGAAATCAGCAAGTTCCCCAACTACCTCAAGGGCGAAACCCAGCTTGTTCCCCTTGACGACCTGCTCAATCCGATCCGCAAACAATTTGTGCAGGCCCGCCTCGACATCTACGGTCAGGGCGGCAAGACCTACGGCATCTGTTTCCACGTAGGCGCCGACGTCATGTACTACAACATGGACATCATGAAAGCCGCAGGAGTCGACATCGACAAGATCGACACCTGGGACGACTGGGTGAAGGCCGGACTTCAGGTCAAGGCCAAGACTGGCAAGCCGATGACGACGATTGAGACCACCGACCAGTGGTCTTACTGGCCCCTGATCAGCCAGCAGAAGTCCGACTACACCGACGCCAAGGGCAATGTGACCATCGACAACGCTACCAACATCAAGACCCTTCAGTTCCTTCACGACCTGATCTACGTTCAAAAGATTGCTGTGGTCGCCCCCGGTGGTTTCCATCACAGCGAACAGTACTACGGCTTCATGAACGACGGCGGCGCCGCGACCATTTGGATGCCGATGTGGTACATGGGCCGGTTCACCGACTATATGCCCGACCTGAAGGGAAAGATGGCGATCCGTCCCCTCCCCCGCTGGACCAAGGGCGGCAACCGGTCGGCTGGTATGGGTGGCACAGGCACCGCGGTCACCAAGCAAGCCAAGAACATTCCTCTGGCCAAGGCCTTCCTGGTCTACGCCAAGGGTTCGAAAGAAGGCAACATCCAGATTTGGAAGCAACTCGGCTTTGACCCCGTCCGTTGGGACGTTTGGGGTGACCCCGCTATGAACGAACCCAACAAGTTCACCCAGTTCTTCCAGAACCCCAACATCTTCCAGACTCTCCTCCAGGTCAAAGATGAGATCGTCCCCGTCAACGTGAACGCCGCCATGGTCAAGGTCATCGACCAGATCAGGTCCAAGACTTTCGTTCAGGTGCTCGGAGAAAACTCGAAAACGGCCGAGGTGGCCCTTAAAGAAGCGGCCGCCGAAGCGAAAAAGTAATAGTCTGAGACAGGTGGGACGGGGCCTTCCTTTAGGGAAGCCCGTCCCATTTTCGAGGAGAGTCGATCTTGAGCATGAAATCCCTGAACAGCACGATGCGGATTGCCCCCTATGTTTTTGCCGCACCGTTCATTGTCGCCTTTCTTTGTTTCTACCTGTATCCCATCATCATCACCATCTTGATGAGCTTCCAAAATGTGGTTCCAGGCCAAACGAGCTTTATCGGGCTGGTCAACTACGGCAAGATTGTGGACTCTGACTTTCTCGATGCGCTACGAGTGGGTTTCATCTACACCTTCCTGACGATAGCGATCCTGGTTCCTGTTCCTATTATTTTCGCGGTGCTTCTCAACTCGGGAGCCCGGCGCCTCAATTCCGTTCATCGCGCCATGTACTTTTTGCCTTCGCTGGTTTCCGTTGTCGTTGCAGGAACCATCTTCAGGCTCCTCTTCGCTTCGACGGACAAGGCCGTGGTCAACAGCCTGTTGAAGCTTGTTGGAATCGGTCCCGTCGACTGGCTTTTGGGAGGAGCCGTTCCGGCCATGTTCTTGATGGTTCTTCTGGCGACTTGGAGGTGGTCGGGAGTGAACCTGATCTACTTTCTATCAGGACTCCAGGCCATCCCTGAGGAACTCTACGAAGCCGCGCAAATGGATGGGGCCAATCCCATTCAAAGGTTCTTTCGCATCACGCTTCCCCTGCTCAAGCCTACGATTATCTTTGTGACGACGATCAGCATCTTCGGCGGGTTCGCCATGTTCGAGGAAAGCTACATCTTCTGGCAGGGCCTGTCGCCCAACAACGTCGGTCTCACCATGGTCGGGCTCCTGTTCAAACGGGGCTTTCAACAAGGCGACTTGGGGATGGCCTCGACCTACGGTCTTGTGCTGATGGTGATCGTTTTCACCCTAAGCATTCTCCAACTGAAGCTTTTCGGATTCTTTAGGAAGGAGGACTAACATGACCGGCGGAACTCAAGCCCGATTTCGCTCCTGGTGGCTGATCAAGTATCCTCTTCTTTTCGCGACGGCCCTTCTGTTTCTCTTTCCAATCGTGGCCCTTGTCATGTCGTGCTTCAAGACGGGCAGGGACTTGATGCGGTACGGAATCACGTTCTCCACGCTCATTCCTCAGACCTTCGACTTCAAGAACTTCACCTACCTGGCCGAAGGCAGCAACGGAATCTACCTTGACTGGTACAAGAACAGCCTCATTCTGACGACCTTTCAGACCGGGTTGAGCTTGTTCTTCTCGTCGCTGGTCGGGTATGGACTTGGCGTCTACAAGTTTGCCGGCCGGAATTTTCTGTTCGTTTTGGTGTTGTTCGTTTTGCTCGTTCCCCTGCAGATTCTGATCCTTCCGCTGTACACCATGATGATCAATCTGGGGGGAATGGACACTTACTGGGGAGTCCTTCTTCCGTTCCTTGTGTCACCGTTCGCGATCTTCTTCTTCCGTCAATACGCCATCGGTATTCCCAAAGACTATCTCGACGCGGGCAGAGTCGACGGACTCAACGAATACGCCATTTACTTCAAGATCACAGCGCCGCTGATGGCGCCGGCCTTCGGAGCGATGGCCATTCTCATGGCGCAGCAGAGCTGGAACCAGTTCCTCTGGCCCCTGATCGTCATGAGAACGACGAAGATGCTGACCCTGCCGATCGGCCTCAACACTTTGCTCACGCCCTACGGAAACAACTACAACATGTTGATTTCCGGCGCGGCCATGGCGTCTGTGCCCATCATTACTGTCTTTTTCTTCTTCCAGAAATACTTCATGTCCGGACTCACCACCGGCGGCATCAAAGGATAATCTCATGAAAGCCACACTTCACATCGACAAGGAGTTCACCATCGGAGAGGTGGACAAGAGGATCTTTGGGTCCTTCATCGAACATTTGGGTCGAGCCGTCTACGGAGGGATCTTCGAGCCCGGACACCCCCAGGCCGACAAGAACGGACTGCGGCAAGACGTGCTTAAGCTGATCAGGGAACTCGACGTTCCGGTGGTGCGCTACCCCGGCGGCAACTTTGTGTCGTCGTTCAACTGGGAAGACTCCGTCGGACCGGTCGAAAAGCGGCCACGAAGACTCGACCTCGCCTGGAAAGCCGTCGAACCCAACCTATTTGGACTCAACGAGTTCATGGCGTGGACCAAGCTGGCCAACACCGACCCGATGATGGCGATCAACTTGGGCACGCGAGGCATCGAAGCCGCCAGCGCTCTTGTCGAATACTGCAACCATCCCGGCGACTCCTACTGGTCCGATCTGCGCCGAAGCCACGGTGTCAAGGATCCTCACAACATCAAGCTGTGGTGTCTGGGCAACGAACTCGACGGCCCCTGGCAGGTCGGCCAGAAGACCCCCGACGAGTATGGGCGGCTGGCCTTCGAGACCGCCAAGGCGCTCAAGCTCTTCGACCCGACGATTGAGCTTGTCGCCGTCGGGTCTTCCAACCGGCGGATGCCGCTCTTCCCCCAGTGGGAAGCGACAGTGCTCGACCACTGCTACGACAAAGTCGACTACGTTTCGATGCACGAGTACTACGACAACCGGGCCGACGATTTGCCCACGTTTCTGGCCAGCTCGCTGGGCATGGAGAGCTTCATCGAGTCTGTGGTGGCGACCTGTGATTATGTGCAGGCCAAGAAACGCGGCAAGAAGAAGCTCCACATCAGTTTTGACGAGTGGAATGTCTGGTTTCATTCAAACGAGGCCGACAAGAAACTCGACCCCTGGACGGTCGGACCCGCGCAGCTTGAGGACATCTACACCTTCGAAGACGCGCTGGTGGTGGGAACGCTCATCAACACTCTGCTGCGTCACGCCGACAGGGTGAAGATCGCGTGCATGGCCCAACTGGTCAACGTGATCGCGCCCATCATGACCCGAAATGGCGGCCCCGCGTGGAAGCAGACGATTTTCTGGCCTCTCTACCACGCGTCGAAGTACGGCCGCGGAACCTCGATGAATGTGAAGATCGACGTGGATTGCTACGACAACCCGACCTATGGCGACGTGCCTTGGCTCGATGCCTCGGCGGTCCGCTCCGAAGACGGCAAGGCGGTGACACTTTTTCTGGTGAACCGGAGCCCCGATCAGACCATTGCTTTGGGCGGCAAGCTTGCCGGGCTGGAGCACCTGCGCCTGGTCAGCCACACCGAGCTGCATCATCAGGACCTCAAGGCGATCAACTCAGAGAAGAATCCGGACAAGGTGGCCCCGACAGAGAAACCTGTCAAACCAGGCCGCGCCGGAGCCCTCGACACGGCAATAGGACCGCTTTCTTGGAACGTGCTTCGGTTCGAGGAGTGAAATTTCTGACCCTGGTCCTGGGGTTGCTGGTTCTGGCAACCCTGGGTGCCCAGGAAGGACAAGACGGCAAGGTTGCCGTAACGGGCGCCGTGGCCACCCACGACCCGACCGTGGTGAAGGTGGGTCAAACCTACCTGAGGTTCTCCTCGGGCCGGGGAGTTCCGGTGGCCGTGTCGCCCGACCTGATCCATTGGGAATTGGGCGGACAGGTCTTTTCACAAAACCCGGAATGGACTTCGGTGAAAATTCCGGGATCGGGAGACTTTTGGGCGCCCGACGTGGTTCTTCGAGGCTCGCAGTGGCGCCTGTACTATGCGGTTTCGACCTTCGGTTCCAACCGCTCGGCCATCGGGCTGGCCGTGAACCAGGCCCTCGATCCAAAAAGGCCGACAGAAGGCTGGGTCGACCGCGGCACGGTTCTTGAATCGTTTCGAGAAGACGACTTCAACGCCATCGACCCTCAGATCGCCCAGGACAAGGCCGGTGAAGACTGGCTCGTCTACGGGTCTTTCTGGTCGGGCATCCACATGCGTCTTCTCGCCGCGGATGGAACCCTGGTGCCAAGAGGCCAGGACGTCGCCCTCGCCTCGAGGCCCGAGGAACCCCACGCCCTTGAAGGGGCCTACCTCTTGTCCCACGGCGGAAACTACTACTTGTTTGTGTCCTTCGACTTCTGTTGCCGCGGCAAACGCTCCACTTACAACATCCGCGTCGGACGCTCCGAATCGTTTGCGGGTCCCTATGTCGACCGCGATGGAAAGCCCCTGCTCCAAGGCGGAGGAACCCTTCTCAAGGCCAGCGAAGACCCCGACTACGGACCCGGCCACAATTCGGTCCTAGACGACGGCGGTAAAGAGTACATTGTCTACCACACCTACGACGCCCGCTACGGGGGCATGTCGCGCCTCAGGATCTCGCTACTCGGCTGGGACGATGCGGGATGGCCATTGGTGCCTTAGGTTCACAATTCGATCGCCTTTCCCAGCCTGGCCGAATCGTAGATGGCTTCGAGGATCTGGGTGGTCACCAAGGCCTGCCGGGGCAGAACCAGGGGTTCCGCGTCGTTGATCAGGGTCTCGAGCCAGCCGCGGGTCTCAATGTCGGCGGGGCTCACCGCAACTCCTCCAAAGTAGGCGACGCCTGCGCCCCCAGAGATTCTTTCTTCGAGCAACGCGCCGTGTTTGGCACGGTTGAGGACCAACTGTCCGTCGGCCAGGATTTCCGCGCCGCCCCTGGTGCCGCAAAGCGTCGTGGCGGCTTCCCGAGGGGCGATCATGTTGAGGATCCACGAGGCTTCGAGGCTGATGGTCGCCCCGTTCTCCATTTGTATGAAACCGAAAGCCGAATCTTCGACTTCATAGGTCTTGGGGTCCCAAGGGCCCCAAAGATTTCCGTCGGGCTGGTCGGTCAGCTTGGCGTACACGGCCCCCGTGACCCGCTTGGGTTTCCAGTTCTCCATCATCCACAGGGTCAGGTCGAGCGCGTGGGTGCCGATGTCGATGAGCGGCCCGCCGCCTTGCTGGGCCTTGTCGGCAAACACGCCCCAGGTCGGTACGGCCTTGCGGCGGATGGCGTGGGCCTTGGCAAAGTAGATTTCTCCGAGCTCCCCTGCACGGCAAACCGACTTCAACGTCTGAATTTCGGGGCGATAGCGGTTCTGGTAGCCCACTGTGAATTTCTTTCCTGACTTCTCGGCGGCAAGGACCATCTTCAGAGCGTCGGCCGAGGTGGCGGCCATGGGCTTCTCGCACAGAACATGCTTGCCGGCTTCGAACGCCGCCACTGCGATGGGGGCATGCGAATTGTTGGGGGTCAAAATATGAACGGCGTCGAGGCTGCCATCGGCCAGAAGCTTCCGATAGTCGGTGAAGACTTTGGCTCCAGGGACCCCGAATTGTTTCGCGGCAACCGACGCTCTTGTTTCGTCGCCGTCGCAGAACGCCGTGACTTCACACAGGTCGTTCAATTTGGCCAGGGCGGGAAGGTGCTTGCTGGTTGCGATTCCGCCGCAACCGATGACGCCGATCTGGCGTTTTCGAATCTTCATGACAGGTTCCTCCCGGCTTGTTGGACCACACCCGCTTTGGCGAAGTGCACGTCCTTGGGTTTGATAGGGTTCAGCGACTGCGGAACGTTGGGGCAGGAGTCGACGAGCTGGACCCGTGGAACGGCCCAGGTCACCGCATTGGCAATGACCTTCTGGACGTTCGCGTCGTAGTAGGTCGGGTAGGTTTCGTGACCTGGCCGGAAGTAAAAGATGCGGCCGTGGCCCCGTGTCCAGCAGCAGCCGGATCGAAACACCTCGCCTCCCTCAAACCACGACAGCAGGACCGTGGCTTCGGGAGCCGGAACATCAAAGCGTTCCCCGTACATCTCCTCGTAGGGTAGCTCAAAGTACTCTCCGAGACCTTCGGCGATAGGGTGCGAGGGCTCAATGACCCAAAGGCGCTCGGTTTCTTCGGCCTCGCGCCATTTCAGGGAGCAGTTGGTTCCCATCAGACGCCGGAAGATTTTCGAATAATGCGCCGAATGGAGAACGATGAGGCCCATCCCTTCGAGCACTCGTTTCTGAACCCGGTCGACCACCGCGTCGCTGACCCTCTCGTGGGCCATGTGTCCCCACCACAGCAGAACGTCGCACTCGGCCAAGCGGTCTTGGGGCAATCCATGCTCCGGGTCATCAAGCACAGCCGCTTCCACGTGGAAGTCCGTATTTTTTCTCAAGGAGGCGGCGAGCACCTGATGAATGCCGTCGGGGTAGACAGCTTTCACCGCCTCGTGTTCGCGTTCGTGGACGAACTCGTTCCAAACAATGACATTAATCTTATCCTTCATTTTGGCCTCCTGAAGTCATATTGAAGCCATTCGGGAGCAAGGACAACAGAAATCTCTAGCAAGAAACCTTCAAGTATGCTAATTTTCTTAGCTTATGGGACTCGCCGAAGACCTTCGATTTCACCTCAGGGAGTGCTACCGCGGACTCTTGGAACCGGGAGTCCGTGTACGGCTTCCCCAACCTCAGGAGATCATTCCCAAGCCGCCAGTGGGCCACTTTCACCTTCGCGCCGAGTTGTTCCTGCAGATTAGCCAGACCACGCGGTTCCAGTTTCCTGGGGAAACCCTGGATCTGGGTCCGTCCGGCGTGCTGATCGTCCCCTCGAGGGTCTACCACGTCGAAACCGTCGTCGGCACCGCTCAGGGGTTCCAGAACCTCGTCCTCTACGCCGACGAGGCCAAACTGACCTGCCACCTGGCAGATTCCACCCCAACCGGGAAACCCAGAATTGCCTACCCAGAGCAGCTTCGCGGTCCAGATTGCGCTTTGGTTGCTTCCTGGCTGGAGGGCGCCGTTCACGCGTGTAGAGACCTCAGTGCACCCGAAGTAGCCGTTGATCTGGTCCGCTCGATCATCGGAATGACGCTGCGGCTTCTCGATTTGCCCTCAGCCAGGGGTGAGGAAGAGCCTTTGACCGTCGTCCGTTGCCGCCAAATGATTCACGAGTCCCTAGGAGACCCGCTGTTGTCGGTGGCTTCGCTTGGCCAGCGGTTGGGCTGCAACCCCGACTACCTTTCGCATCTGTTCCGGACTTCACGGGGTGAGCGGCTGACCGCGTACATCGAAGAACTCCGCATGCTCCGCGCTGCAGAGTTGCTGGAACTGACGGTTTTGTCGTGCAAGGAGGTCGCCTGGGCCTCAGGCTATGGGAATCAAAGCTATTTTATTCGCTGTTTCCGCCGACGTTGGGGGCGTTCTCCCGTTGAATACCGGCAGAGGAGCCCGAGAGCGGGGAGTGAAATCAGACCGTAAGGTTTTCTTTCGCTGGGTCCCAGAAGGATCTAGCCTTTCCGTCAATGATCATCCTGAGCGTGAGTGTACCGAAATACCCTTGAATCTGGTCAGCGGCGGCTCTCCAGACATCGTACGACAGACACTCATCGGCCTCGGTACACACAGGAGAGTCTTCGTTGCACGAGGTGCAAGGGGTCAAATCCAGTCCTTCTCCAACCGCTTCAAAAATGTCTTTCACGGTGACTTCTTCCAAAGGACGGTCTAGGGAAAACCCACCGCCTGGACCACGCACCGAGGAAATGATCGACGACTTCTTCAGTTTGAAGAACAGCTGCTCGAGGAATTCGGGAGAAATTTTCTGAACCGCGGAGATTTCCTTGATGGAAATTGGCACCCCGCGTCCGTTGACGGCCAGATAAATCATGGCCTTCAGGGCGTACCGGCCCTTGGTTGTAATCCTCATTGCAGGATTATGACACGACGACTCATCAAAAGGCAAGGGTTAAGATCGGCTTTGCCTTTCCAAAAGGACGGCTCTCCAGCCTTTGGACCTCTCATCACGAAGTTTTCTCAGGCCCTGGTGGTGGTCGAGGAAACGGGTCAGGTCGGTGGAACGCCCGTTCATCACGACAACTCCGCCCGCTGCCAAAAGCCGTAGAAGCGCCTGAAGTGTAGGCTCGACCCAAGGGACTTCGGGTTCGGAATGAACTTGGACCAGCGCCGCGCCCAGGCTCCCTCCCCCAAGATCGAGGTCGTCCAAGAAGGGGACGGCGTGAACCCGCGCCGCACGCCGGACCACGTTTTCGACACCTGCGGCCAGTCCGAGAGTATCGTTTCCCGCAAGATGGAGTTCCGAAGCCGGGGCGAGAACTGCGTCGGCCCAGCTTGCCAGATGGCCCTGAACCGGTTCCCAAACCAAGGTCTCTCCGCGGATTTTGAGCCCCTCTAGCAAAGGCAAGGTGACGGCGAGCCGGTGATCGAGTCCGTCAAAGTTGGGCAGGCCGTAGAACGTCTTCTGGACAAAGGAATACGGTCCCACCGACCAAGCCGCCTCACCGCGCCGGTAAGCGTCTGGAAAGACCGGCGTCGCGGCAACTGTCACTTCGGCGGGCCGGCGAACGTGGACCACGCGGTAGCCGCCTCCGGCCTCCTGAAACTCCACCAGGGCGCCCGCTCGGCCAAGTTCGCTCAGAAACCAGGCGGCCAACGGTTCGACGATGACAAAGGCCGCTAACCCTGTCGGCGAGAGGCCCGCCAGAGCGCGTCGCAGAAAGTCAGCCAGAACGGGCTCGCCGGCCTTGGCGGGAACGTTGGACACGACAAGGTCCCAGGGTCCAGGAGTCCCCTCGAACAACAGGCCCTCAGCCGCATCGATCTCGACACCGTTGATCCGAGCGTTCTCGGCGGTGAACCGGGCCGCCAACGCCAAACGGTCGCGGGCGGTCACTTCGAGCAGGGGGTTGAACTTTTTGAGGGCCACCGCCAGCGGTCCGTAGCCGCACCCGGCATCGAGCACCCTTCCTGTCTTGGGAACCGCAGCGCGTTGGGCCAGGCTTTTGAGCAGCAACATTGTCCCATCGTCGACATGGTGGCTTGAAAACAGCGCGTGACTTGTCTTGAACGTCAACTGGACGCCGGAAAACTTCAGGGGAACGGTTTTGTGGACGGCGGATTCAGGAAAGGACTTCATCGGGGAAAGGTAGCCGAGGACGGGGGAGTTGTCCATTCCTCGGCTTGCCCCTACACTAAAGGGATGAAACCATGGACAACCCCCTGGGGGACGCTGACCCTGGGACGACAACCCTACGATGGCGACCCGGCTCTCCAAGCGTGGAGTGCCATCGATTCGCTCCTAGCCAGCCATGCTCTGTCCAGTCAGACGCCAGACAAGCAGCTACACGTGGTCTACAACGACGCCTTCGGGGCCCTAAGCACCTTGCTGATCAAAAACGAAAAAACCGTTGCCCAGATTTCGGATTCTTGCTTGAGCCAGCGGTGCACCCTTTGGAACCTCGAAGCCAACGGCCTCGACAGCGAAAAACTCTTCCTGCTCGACAGCCTTTCGGTGCCGCGAAGCGACGCTAACCAGACCCCCATGGTTCTCTACAGGGTGCCCAAGAGCCATGCCTTGCTTGAGTTCCAGCTCTACCAGATCCGCTCATTCCTGCCCGAGGGCGCCACGGTCACCGCGGCGGCCATGGTCAAGGACCTTCACTCCTCGACACTCGAAGTCTTTGAAAAGGTTCTTGGAACCACGGTCACCGAACTTGCCGACCAGAAAGCCCGCCTGATCCGTTCGACCGTCGAAGCCAAGACTCTGCCTCCCAATCCCTACCCAACCACATGGGCTGTTCCCTCGCTTCGGGTCAAACTCGTCAACCACGCGTCGGTGTTCAGCCGCGACGAACTCGACGGCGGAACACGGCTGCTTCTGCAGCACTTTCCCAAGATCGGCACCGGCCCAAAGACAGTGATTGACCTGGGCTGTGGCAACGGAATTCTGGGCCTGGCCGCGGCCCGCCGTGCCCCCGAAGCCGATATTTACTGCGTCGACGAGTCGTTCATGGCCGTCTGGTCTGCCAGAGAAAGTTTTCGCGTCAACGAGTTGGGCGGGAGGGGATCCTTTCTGACAGGAGATGGCCTTGAAGATTTTGAAAAACACAGCGCCGATTTGATTCTGCTGAACCCGCCTTTCCACTATCAGAACGCCCAGACCCTCGAAATTGCCTGGGCCTTGTTCGATCAAGCCAAGGAAGTCCTTCGGCCGGATGGCGAGTTGTGGGTGGTCTCGAACAGGCATCTGGGCCACCACAAGGCCTTGGCCCAGCGGTTCGGCACCGTGCGGACGGCGGCCCTCGACGAAAAATTCATCGTGCTTCGGGCGCGTCCTTAGGGGCGACTGCAACGACACGGTCGTCTTCGTCCAGCCCTTCCAGAGGTTGACTCTCTTTACCGTCCTCCAGCGTGAACCAGGGCGCCGAGGTGTGACGGACAACCAGAAACGGTCCGCCTTTCCCCTTGGTCGAGAACGCCTGAGGAATCCCTTCAGAGTCTCCCCCTGGAGTCACTTCACCGGTTCCATCCCAAAACCAAGGATGCAGGATACCCACCGTGTCGGCCTGCCAGCCGGCCAAGGTCAGGACGCCGTCGGCCGCAACTCCCAATAGCGGATACACTCCGGCGGAGGCTGAGTCGTGCGGCTCGGGCTGGGTCCAGCCTTCGGGTCCCCAAAACAGCGCTCGCGGCGTTGCGGTTCCTGGGGCCCCCCAACCGGCCGCCCAGGGACGAATGACTGGCGGAGTCTTCTTCTTTTCGGCGGCAGGAGCAGCGGGGGTTTCTGCGGCATCGTCTTTTTTCTCCTCCACCCAGGCAGCCACAGTCAACCGGCCACGCCAACCGTCGGGCGCGGGAACGGTTTCTCCCGTTACCTCCAACCAGGGCGAACCATCGCTTGTCCGACCCGCGATCATCCAGCCGGACAGCGGGCCCAGCGAAGCGGCGTAAACCAACCGGCCGTCGTCATAGGCTCGCGCGGCGATCTTGTGTCCCGCCTGCCAGACTTCCCATCGAGGCTGGCCCGACAGGGCACCATAGACCAGTAGCAAGCGGTCGGCCACCCGGTCGGCGCGGTCGGGTGCGGGGTACTGTCCGCGGTCATAGACCAACACGGGCGGGGGCTCGGTCTTCGCTTTGGGAGCCTTCGCGTCGGCCGCCTTGTCTTTCTTCTTGGGAAGCTTCATGGTGAACAAGCGAGCTTGGTCGCGGTCAAGAGACCACCCCCAAAGCTCCTTCTCGCCCAACCCTCCCAAAACAAGGTTGAGACCTTGGGCCGATAGGAAGGTTTTTTCACCGGTATCCCACTGCCAGAGACGGCCTGCCCCGTCACCGAACAAAACCGGCCCCTTCTTTTCGCCCGGCCCGCCCTCGCCGGCGTCCTGCGCGCCGGCGAGCGCCACCGGCAAGAGTACGGCCGCCAAAAGGAAGGCTCTCACCACGGTGTCCCCTGGGCGTGTTTCCAAGGGGTCAGTTCCTTCAGCATCAAAGGATGCAGGGCCTTCGTTCCGGCGACGACGTAAGACTTGCTAAGGGTCAACGGCTCGCCTGCCGCGTCGGTGACCACCGCCCCGGCCTGTGTGGCAATGTAGGCTCCAGCGGCAAAATCCCACGCGTTGAGGCCGATTTCAAAGTACCCTTCTGCTCGCCCAGCCGCGATAAAGCACAGATCGAGGGCCGCCGAGCCGAAGCGCCGCAGTCCCATGATGCCTTGAGCGTAAAAGTTGCGAATCGCATCGAGGGTCAACTCGATATTGCGCCCTCGGTCGTAGTAGAAACCCGTGATCATCACAGCTTGGGTAAATGAACTCGCCTGAGAGCTCTTGATAGGACTGTCATTCAAGAACGCGCCCTGACCTTGAACCGCAAAAAAGGTCTCGTCGACCATGGGGTTGGCGACCAAGCCGAATACAGGCTTTCCAAGGTGGTAGACCGCGATTGAGGTGCTGAAGTAGGGGATGTGCCGGGAATAGTTGGTCGTTCCATCGATGGGGTCCACAACCCAAAGCCATTCGCTGGTGCGGCCGTGGTCTCCGCCCTCTTCGCCCAGGAGGTTGTGTCCGGGAAATGCCTCGGCCACTGTATGCGCAATCACCCGTTCGCACTCGATGTCGGCGGCCGTGACCAGGTCCTGGTGTTTGCCATCCTTGGTTCGGATTTCAGTCCCTTCCCGAAGTCCTTTCAGTTGGACCTCACGGGCGGCCAAAGCGGCTTTCTTGGCAACGGCAACGATTTCGTCTAGACTTGTCATGCCCTGGTTATACCATAGGAGAGACGCTGTTTCATGTCCAAAATCCCCGTCCGCATGTTCCGGCTTCCCACTTTGACCCTAGTCGGACAACCCTGGCGTCCCTCTGACGACGAAAAACTCTTCTGGATCAACTTCTCCTTTGACGGCCTCCCGTTTGTTCTTGACGAGCTGGCGGTGCTAGAAACCGGGCGGACTCTCAAGGGACGAAACTTTCAAACGGCCCCCGACGGCAAGACAAGATTCCAGTTCAAGGGAATCCCTGAAAAGGCGCTCACGGCGGGCCTCCATCTTCACGATTCCTCGTGGCCGGTTCGCCACGAGCACAAAGCCTACATGGTTCCCCTAGGCGCCCAGAACCAGACCCTGCACCCGGGAAAGGCCCTCTTGAAGGGGTCTCTGCTGGCCCCCGAGGGCGTCGAGGTCGAAGTCAAGAAGATCGATGGACCCGACGGAAAGTTCCTTGTTGCGGTTTCCTCGAAAAAGTCGCTTCCTTGCCTGACCGGTCAGCAGTACACGCTCGAAATCTCTGGCCAGGCGCCCCTCGACACCGCCCTTGTTACCTGCGGCACCCTCGAACCGCGCGACCTGGCCGATTTTGTCAAGAAGACCTTTCGGTTTCCCGGTCTTCCTACCGTCAACGCGCTGTACTCCATCGGCCTGCGGGTCAACGGCTACACGGTGCTCCCCCCTCCCCTTTGGGAGGAGGAATTCGAGGAGACCGTCGGAAACGAAGGCGTGAGGATCATGACCAAGGCCTGGGCCCATTTTGCCAAGAAGGCGCGCAACGCGGCGGCCCAGCCCGGAGGGATCGGCGCTGAAGAGCTGAAGACTCGGATGGCGCTTCCGCCGGCGGTTTTCGACTTTCTCACCGACAAACTTGTCACCGACACAGAACTCAGGACCAAGGACGGGTTCTTTCTTCCGGTGGCCGACCCCGAAACCTACCTTTCGCCCATCGCGAAACGAGCACTGACCCAACTCGACGAACGGGGAGAAGCCGGAATCGACCTCGAAAACGAGCCTAACAAGCTCTTCCAGAAGACCTACCGCGACTTGGCCCGCATGGGCCTGGCGGTGGAAACCGAAACGCCCTGGGTCTACGGACGCGCTGGCTGGGCAGCCTTGCGGCACCGCATCTGCGGGCCCCAGACCCTGGGTCGCCAATGGCGGATCGCCGACGTCAAAGATCTCTTGAGTGTTCACCGCAAGCCGATTCTTGGCCTCCTCAACAAACTTGAGGAGGAAGGCTGGTTGGAGCGCAAAGAGGACCACCGCCTCGTGATCAAAGAAGCGCCGTCAGCCTAGCCTCGACTCCACTTCGCGATCGTACAAAGTTCCAAAATCCCACGGCCGACTGTAAATCGGCGTTGAGTTTTCGCCGCCTGGACCGGGAAGATTGAGACTGCCGTTCCCCAGAAGGGCCTCCCAGTCAGCGCTGGGGTCGGGAAGCGCAGACAGCGCCGTCCTGGCTTCGGCTAGAGCGCGTTCGTAGAGGTCCACAAAGGATTCCTGGCGATGGACTCCGGTGACCGGATCCTGCCATGGGCTATGGGCCAAATTCAGAAAGTCCCAAGGGGGAAGGGCCTGGGGATGAAAGAAGTGGAGCGCCCCGTGCCGCGCGGCTCGGACCGCGTTCTGACGCGCAGCTTGCGAGGTGAAACTCAAAAATCCCCGAGTGTCGGTTATCGCGTTCTTGAGACGGAGCTCGACCTCGGCGCGCGCCGACAGTTGGGGAAAGACCTCATGGAGCGCCTGCGCCCACGCGCTCCAAAAGTCGGCGGGAAACTCTTCGGGACCTGGAAACCCTTCCTGCCAGGAACAATCCCTGAAGGGCGTGCGTGTCCGTTCCTCCCACAGCAAAACGTCAACAATGCGTTCAAGAAAGGCGTGTGCATAGCGAAGCAAATCGGTTCGCGGTTCGCCGGGAATTCTCCAGCCGGCAAAGAACACGATGAAGGGGTGAGCCTGGCGGTCGAGGAAGCCATGGGTGGCTTGCCCGGCCAAAAACGCCATTCCCGGATGGTCCGGCCCCCAGTTCCTGTCGAGGGCCTCCGTTCGGAACCGAGCCAGAAAATCCCCCCAACTGCGCCGGTGAAGCCGGGTTCCGTAGAGAAACGCCCCTGGTTTGGAATGCCGGCTGTGGTAGAATAGGTCGGGCCCCTGGCACCCCAAACGAAAGGCCGCATCTGAGAAGCGGGAGGTCCAACCTTGGGGCAGTGCCGCAGAGGCCTCGCGGCCCAGCAGGATGTGCGAGATTTGCGCGGGCATCAAACGAATCTAACTCCTGGAAGTTTTTGAGGCTAGACATTTTTTTGGGGGCATGGTAAAAACGTCGAGCGTATCAATCGCCGCTGTAGCTCAGTTGGTAGAGCAGTGGACTGAAAATCCACGTGTCACCAGTTCGATTCTGGTCGGTGGCAAAACGGGCAAGTTCTTAC
>CAYYUZ010000014.1:9721-47883 GCA_964475005.1 uncultured Spirochaetales bacterium | reverse complement strand
CGTTCATGAATGGCAACGCAGTACCCCGATGCGAACAGAAAGGCGGGGTTGGTCAGATCCTCACGGGACAGGAGAAAGAGCCAGTGAGAGGAGTCCACCAGGTTCTGGTAGAGACCCTCGGAATCCTGAACCTCCCAGTTGTGAGGCAAAACTAGGGGACGGAACCGAATACCTTTCTCATGAAGCAGCGAGGCCAAGGAAACCACTTCGCCCTTCTTGGTCTCTGAAAAAACGATCAAGAGGTCCAACCGCGCCTTCCTCCCCATGCCCTTCTTCCTTGTGCCGGGCCGCCGTTCAATGGTAGTCTAAATTCGTGGAGAAAGAAATTCCCTTTTCACAAGAAAAGCGGTCAAAATCGGAGCGATTGAGAGAAGCTTCCCGCCGCCTTCAAGAATTTTCGCTGGAACGCCGGGTCTCAGAGGCCGAGTGGAACGCCGCGACCGACGAATTGACCAGGGACGATTTCGATCATCTTCAAAGGCTGGCGGACGGTCACAGGGAAAGAGCCGAAGAGGCCCTGCGCGAGAAGGCCTTCCAAGACGCCGTCGATGAGGCAACGGCCGCGATTCTTCTGTGGCCCAAAGAACCGGCGTGGGCGCTCGAAACCACCAAACCCTTCCGCTCGTTCCAAAAGACCGAACCGCGGGTCAGGGAGTTTTTGCGGTCAGCCGACAAACGCGTTGGGAAAAGGGCTCCACGGAAGCTTCCCCCCTGGCTCTGGTCCGTCTTGATTCTCGTCGTTTCCGTTCCCTTGGCGATTGGCGGTGTGGTCTTGCTCTGGCATCCCGCAGGCTCGGGCTTGGCAGGCGGTCAGACACAGGGGCCAAGAACCTTGGTGGCCACCTTCGACACCCAGGGAATCAAGACCAACATTCAGGTTGTCCAGAGCCGTCTCCTCATCTTTCCCGAAGCCACTGTGGCGGAACTGTCCGCCTGGGTCACCTTCCCTGAGCATTCCATCGAACTTTGGGAGGGGACAGTCTCCGTGCTCGACCATCAAGGGAAAGCCTTGGCGCTTCGCGATGTCGTGTTTCGTCCGGCGGGTCAAGGGCGCCTTGAAGCGGGACAAGGGTTGGAGGTTTTCCAGCAATTTGACGCCTGGCCGTGGTTTGATGACGCGGAAACCTTTCAGGTAACCACCACAAGAATCCTCGCCCGCGAGGCTCACCCCCAGAATCGGCAGGAGTGGCCGTTGATCGGCGTGGAAACCCTGACTGCGGGCTACGGTCTGAAGGTCTGGCTGCAGGACTCCCAATGGTCGGCCCGTTTTGCCTCGCGTGTCCACACGCTTTCTGTGGAATTTGAGAACACCGGGCTCAAGCCCTTCCTGGAACTCCAGTTTGCCCTCGTTTGGAGGGATGACCAGGGCAAGACCTTGAAGACCATAAGGTTTCGCCCGGTGTCGGCGTATCGAACGGCGCTCGGACCAGGGGCTCACCTCGGCTGGGTGCAGGAGTCGGTTTTCGACACCGAGGTGTTTTCCTGGCCCGCCGGAGCGCAGCCTCACCCCGTTTTGGAGCTGCTTCAATGGCAGTAGCCGACTGGTCGAACTGGCAGGCGCGGGAAAAAGCCGTCCTGGTGTTCCTGAGCGATGAAACGAACTTGCTTTTGATCCACAAAAAGCGCGGTCTTGGAAAAGGCAAGGTCAACGCGCCGGGCGGCCGTGTCGAGCCAGGTGAATCGTGGGAACAAGCGGGACTTCGCGAAACCCGGGAAGAAACTGGCTTGACCGTATCCTCGCTGGAAGCGGCGGCCGAACTCAGGTTCCAATTCACCGACGGCTACTCCCTCGACGTGCGGGTTTTTTTGGCCTCGGGGTGGACGGGCGTCTTGACTCCCTGCGACGAAGCAGACCCCTTTTGGCATTCGTCGTTGAGTCTGCCGTGGGGTTCCATGTGGGCCGACGACGCCGTCTGGCTCCCCTTGGTCCTTGCCGGACACTCGGTTCAGGGACAATTTGTGTTTGACAAGGAAGAAATGCGCGAGGCGAGTCTGAGGTCTTGGAAGCGGCCACCAAGACCCATGGACGGTTGACAACAGAAGCCTTCGGACTATAATAGACAGCGAGGTGTCTTCATGAGCGATTCCGTTGACAGTGAAATCATGACCCTGTCCGAGGTGGCGGCTTACCTCAAGATCGCCGAAAAGACAGTTTCCCGCATGATCACACGCGGGGAAATCCCATGCACCAAAGTCGCCAGCCAATGGCGGTTCATGAAGTCGATGATTGACGACTGGCTGATCAGCCGGATGAACGTGGTGCCCCAGAATGATTTGGCTAAAATCCTCGAGAACCCCGAGGGGCTGATTCCTTTCACGCGCCTGACCTCCGAAGAACTGATTCTCGACAATGTAAAACCTGGAACCAAGAAAGACATCCTCACTCAGCTCATTGTTCCGCTTGTTCAGCAGGAGATCATCGAAGATGCCGATGAGTTTTTGCGCAAACTGCTGACCCGCGAAAAGATGGTCACGACGGGCATCGGTCGTGGTGTTGCCATTCCCCATTTGCGCCACCCCAAGGAAAACCCCGGCGGAGGCCCCCGCATGGTCGTGGGTATTTGCAAGGCTGGCACGGACTACGAATCAATGGACGGCAAGCTCACCCACCTGTTCTTCCTTCTGGTTTCCGACAGCGAGGTGGTCCACCTTCGCGTTTTAGGAAAACTCAACCAGATCCTTCGCGAGTCCGATTTCGTGACCCGGCTGACCAATGCCAAGAAAGCCGATGTCCTGCCGATCCTTGTCGAAGGCGAGAAGCTTTTCAACAAGGCCTGAGACGAGAGTCGAAGTTCCCGGCTACCAGCCCGAAGTTGTCGATCTGACGACCTTTGATTCAGGCGTCCAGGGCTGTTCAAGCTTCCACAACTCTCCGACCGTCTTGTTCAAGAGAACCCAGTTGACGTCTTCCACGGTGACTGTGCAGAGCCCTTGAAACTGCGCTCCCCAGCACTGCTGACCTCCGCCGGCCAGTTCGACCTCCCCAGAGGCCAGCGACAGTGTGCCTCCGTCGACGGTGAAGCCGCCCTGATAGGCCCCGGCCGCCACCTTGAAGTTCGTGGTTCGAAACACTGCTGTCCCATGGTCAAGAACCACTCCCTGGTTGAATTCCTCGCCGCGCAAGAGGCTCAAAGAAGATTTTTGGACCTCCAAGCGGCCGCCGGAGGCTTGAAAACCTGTGTTGGACACACTCCCGTAAAGCGAAATGTTGGTATTCCAGAAAGTGGCGTCGGTGGTTTTGAACACAAACGCCGAGACGCGGTCGGCGCCTTCGCCTGCCTCGATGGTGGCTCCGTCTATGGTCAGGCGACTTCCTGACGCCGCCCAGACTCCGGAAAAACCTAGCGATTTCTTGGCCGAAACGGTGAGGTTCTGAAATAGTCCCTCGCAGTCGGTGAAATCCATCAGGACGCCGTCGTGGTTTTGCGTGACGGCAACCGCGAGTCCCGAGAAGGTGGCCTTCACGGTTTTCAGCAGGAGCAGATTCCCCTTGGGCTGAGCCGCGTACGAAACCGACAAATTGGTCCCAGTCAGGCTTCCACCGACCTGATCCCAGGCCACCTCGGCCCTGCCCAACGACCAGGCGCTGTCCTTAACCTCCACCCGCGCACCCCGTACGAAAGCAAAATTCTGAAGGGGAACCGTCATAGCGGTCAGGTCGACGCGGAAAAGGCCCCAGGCACGGTCACCCGACTCCACAAACGACGATCCAGAGAACGGGGCCGAGGCCACAAGCTGTGAGCGTGCGGGGTCTTGGGTATTTTCCCAAGCGGAGGGGTTCCAACCGCCGTACACCTGAAAGCCCTCGAAGTCGAGCGTTTTATTGACGGCGAAGCTTCCGGCGCCGAGAAAAAGAATCGACTTTCCGTCGTGCCGCATCTTGTCGACGGCGGCGGTGACGGAGCCTAGTGGATGGAGTCGGCTCCCATCACCGTCGCCCTGCGAAGCCGCGTAGACCACGTTCTGGTCGACGATCACCGACTGTTGGGTGACGGGGCTCTGGTTGCCGGCCTCATCTTTGACGTAAGCCTCCACCTTGAGCAAAGTGAGCGCTCCGCCGGGGGCCGCGAACCGTGGTGCGTTGGCACCCATCAACGTCCATTCTCCCTCCCCTTGTCCCTCAGGAAAGCTCTTCCACAACCAGCGGTAGTACACGGCCTGGTCAGAACTTTGTACCGAGGCTCGGTTCTTGACGACGACCTCGGGCCGGCGCGGATCGGCAACCAAGTCGAAACCAGGCGCCTCGGGAGAGGAGCGGTCCACCCTGACGGCGTATTGCTTCTCGGCGGTCAGAGGCCGGCCATCTGGGGAAAAGCCCCTCAAACTGACGACGAAGGAGTGGTCAAACCCCGCCCCGCCGTCAAGGGTAAGCGGGCGGTCCAGGGCCGGCGAGTCCGCGGTAACGGAGCGAGGGCTTCCAACGCCTTCGCGGACTTCATAGCGCAGTATCCCTAACTTCCACTGGGCCCGGAGCGTCACCGGCTGAGCGCTGACCCCGGTGGTTGGCAGTCCCTCGGGAACAGGAAGCGAGAGAGGGCTGCCTGCAGAAACTCCTGGGGCGGCGGCGACAACCTGGGTGCGGTCGACAAGAACGGCGTAAGGGTCGGTGGCCGGTCCCGGAAAACCGGAAGGCGAAAAAGGTCTCCATCGAAACCTGTAGAGGACGCTTTGGCCGGGTTTTCCCTCAAGGAGCATTCCCAAGGGTGGTACGGGCTTAGAAGCGGCAGTGGGAAGGTCGGGCGATGTTCCGTCGTCGGAGAGCGAATAACGGACAAGCCCGGTACCTGGAGGTACGGTCACGAGAACAGAATCCGTTTTGTAGCTGAACGGCGCCAGGGCTGGGACGACAGGCGGCGGGGTGCTGCCGTCGAGGATCACAGGCTCTTGCGCCGGCAACTCCGCCGAAAGGCCCGAGACCGAAACCGAAGCGATTCGAAGTCTGACGGCAAGCCTCTGTCCGGGTGCGGCCTCCCAGGTTCGTGTTCCGGTCCAAGGCTCCCCTGCGACCACGGGATCGGGGGGCTGGCTTCCATCCACTGAAAATGAAAAACGGAGGTTGTCACCCGCCCGGCCCGGCAGAACTCCGGGCGTCCAAGATACCAGCGGAGTCTGCGGCCAGGGATTGGAAAGCACAGGTGTACTCGGTGGACCTCGGTCAACGACGAAGGTCAGGGACTTGGGCGCAGCCCACGTCCATCCGTTGGGGACCTTCAAGTTCCAGAGGAGAAGAAAAGTCCGCCGTTCTCCAGGACGCACCGAGCCGGACACGGTCCCCGACAGGGGCTGGAGGAGCGTCCTCCAATTCGCCGGCAGTGCGCTACCCTCCCAGACAGCGGCCCACAGGTCACGGCTGGAGTTGACAAACCTGAGACGGAAGTCAGACCAAGGGTAAATGCCGTCGGGCTCAACAACCTGATCGCCAACCGCCGGATCGGGGTCGACCCGAACGACTTGGCCCCCTTTGTCCGAAGGCTCGGAAGTCAAAGCGACGTTGAGGCGTGGGGGTCCCGAATTTCCGCTTCGGTCTCTTGCCAGGGCGTGGAGCCAGACAGTTTTTGCGGAGCCAGTCTGGAGACTGGCGGCATCCAGCGGTACGTCGTAGGGCTGAAACGAAAGGGAATCGGCCGTCGCCACGCGATCCTGGCTGAAAGCCCAATACAACGACGTTCCATCCTTTTCACCTTCGGCGGCCCGAACCACAACCTTTCCTCCAACCACGGACACCTCGGGAACCTGGGGGGGAATGCGATCAACACGAACCGAAAAGACCTGGGAGGCCGGGCCAACCAAGCCAGCAGCATCGCGCCAGGCAAACCGGACAAAGAAGGTCCGGTCCGCGCCGAAGGGTACTGAGGGAAGGAAGGCACCTTCCAAGTCGGGCGAGGTCGAATCGGGTTCCCGGACTTCCTGCTGGCTGGAGGCTTCGTACACAGGCCAGAATCCAGAGCGGGCAATGACTCTTCCGCCAACCGGGAGAAGGCCGGAGCCAGCTTTCGCGCCCGTTTGGTCCCAGGGTTCCCAGTCGGGGGTTGACCAGCCCGTCTGAGCAAACGCGATGGTCGACGGCGGGCCGGAAAGACCATTGATCCCGACAACCTCGACCCGCGCGCCGACGGTCTGATCGGGCACCTTCCAGGCACCCGTAGGTCCCCACAAGGAAAGCGGATCAATCTGAAGCCTTCCGTCGGCCAGCGTCCAGATGACGCGGTGAAGCGCCTCGACAGAGCCCGAAAAGACAACCTCGGGGTTCCACCCCCCCAAAAATTGGACTTCAGGATTCTTCGGTGGTCTGGAATCCAGCCAATACGCGTACCGAGCGACCAAACCCTCCTTCTTCAACTGCACTGTGAGAACTTTTCTCACCGTGGACGACGATTCCACGGCTGCTGAACTCGTCAGCGGCTGCCACGAACGTCCCTCGTCCCAGCTGACCTGCCAGTCTGGTAGAGGGGGAAAGTGAAGCCCCGCGCCCACAACCCCCGAAACAGGCCATCCCCCGACGGGGGGCACTCCGGAGCCCGCGGTCCATGACACGGACTTTTCCATCCAGAGTCCGCTTTTCCTGGAGCGGGCTGCCACAGTCAGTTTTTGGTCTCCCGTGGCGTCGAGCACGATCGGTGACTGATAGACGTGTGCCGAGCCCGGATCAAGGTGGGCACCGTAGGACCACTGCACTTGGTCCACACCCTTGAACTCAACCACCAGCGGCTGGGCGTTTGCCCACGTTCCAGGCAGGGGGCTGAGCACTTCGAGCTCCGTTGATTCTTGATCGCGTTTGTCAATCGTGTAGGACCACACCTGCGTTCTTCCCCGCGGTCCCTGGGCCTGGATGAAAAAGGTGCGGCTGTCTCCAGAAGGGGCATCGAGGGTGAGCGGAAACGTGACAGGACGCCCACCGATCGAAGCCGACCAACCGGCGGGGAGCGCCGCGCGGACGGTAACCGCCGAGGTGAATTCTCCAGGAACCGGCTGCACGGTCGCCACAGGAAGCACCGGAGGGGCAATCTTGTAGATGTAGTCCTTGGTTTCGGTCTCTCCCGAAAGAAAATCCGTCGTCAGGCGAAGCGTGAAGGTGCGGCTTTCGCCTGGCAGGGCTTCCAGAAGCAACGCATCGGTCCAAGCAAAAGTCTGAGTCGAAGAAGACTCGAGAAACCGATAGCGCATCGAAGCGCCATCCGGCGGCTTGACGTTCAGTTTGACAGCTGCAGTGTAGACCCCCGGCACCGGATCGAAGACAGGCCTAGGCAAGCCGCTCTGGGCGAGAAGGCCCTGCCAGCCCATCACCAAAAGGACACAGAGCACGACAGGCTTCATTTTCCGAAAACCGAAAGGGCCTCGGCCATCTCTGGATCGTCTCTGACGTACCATTTTTTCCGTTCTTCAGGCGTGAGGCCGATGAGCTCGTGGCTCAAGTAGTGAATCCAAGGATCTTGCTTCCGCGAAACGATCTCGTGACGGCGGCAGTAGTAGTCGGGTGCGATTGGCAAAGGCGTGGCGTCCGCAAAAACCTTGTAGTCGTGGACGGCCACTTTGACATCCCTTCGCGGAAGGCCTCGTTCCAAAATAACGTTGACTAGGTGGTTGATTGTGCGGCCAGTGTCGAAGATGTCGTCAACGAACAGAACCTTGTCACCCGACCGAAGGTACTCGGGACTGTAGGTCCATCCGTCAACACGCACAGCAGTATGCTGCCTGATGTCGTTGTAGGAATGTGCCACGACGGCCGCGTAAAAGACGGGACGGTCGTCCTGGCGCCAGACCTTAAAGTATTCCGAGAGGATGTTCCCCAGATAGGCCCCTCCTCGAAGCGAGACGTAGATCACATCGGGAATGAATCCCGACTGGACGATCTCCCATCCCAACTTCAAGGCGTTGTCGCGAACCAAGTCGTAGGGAACAAACTCTTTGCTCATACCCCCGATTATCGGGTGACACCGATGCTAAGCTCAACCCCTTCGCGAACGAAACTCAGTTTGACCTCTCCAGACTGGGAGTTGAGCGCTTGATAGAACTCACCGACGGTCTTCACAGGTTTTCCGTTGATGGCTTTCAAGACGTCGTAGGTCTTCAATCCGGCGATGTCGGCCGTGGACTTGTCTTCGACCCGAGCCACGATCAATCCGTCGAGAGCGGGAGCCAGATCCAGCTGGTCTCGAATTTCGGGGGTGATGGGAGTCACCACGAAGCCTGGCCACAGCTTAAGGGCCTTGAGATCGGCTTCCTTGGCGCGGGGTTCGATCACGACGGTCTTCTTGAGGGCCTGGCCGTTTCGGATCAACCCGAACTCGGCGCTCTGCCCGGGACTCAAGTCACCGACCGTCTGAACCAGCTGGTTGGTATCGACGATGGGCTTTCCGTTGATCGCTGTGACGAAGTCTCCCGGCAGGATACCGGCCTTGTCGGCGGGGCTTCCCCGGAAGATGTGCGGAATGTAGGAACCCTTGGTGCCTGGAAGCTTCATGTCATCGGCCAGCGGCTGGGTCACGTCGGCCACCGAGGCTCCAAGCCAGCCGTAGCGAACGGAACCCTGGCTGATGAAGTCGCTGATCGCCCTCTTGGTGCTGTTGATGGGAATGGCGAAACCCAACCCTACGCTGGCGCCGTTGGGCGAGGCGATCCAAGTATTGATTCCGACGACCTCGCCTTTCAGGTTGACCAGGGCGCCGCCCGAGTTTCCGCGGTTGATCGAGGCGTCGGTCTGGATGTAGTTATTGATGTTGACACTGTCGTCAGGCCCGCCTTGCCGCCCCAGAGCGCTGATGATGCCGCTCGTTACGGAAAAATCCAAACCAAGGGGATTTCCGAAGGCAAGCACCCAGTCACCCACTTGCAGTTCGTCCGAATCGCCGAGCTTGGCCAGGGGCACATCGGTTTCTTTGGTCACGAAAGAAACCATGGCCAGGTCCCGGCGCGGATCGGCCCCCACTAAGTTGGCATCGTATTCCCGGTTGTCAAACAGCTTGACCCGGATCTTCGTGGCTTGGTCGATCACATGGTTGTTGGTGAGAATAAAGACTTTGTCTCCTTGCCGCTGCACCATGACGCCGCTTCCCAACCCGATGGATTTTGGCGCTTTGGGAGCCTTTCCCTTGCCTTGAGGCTGGGCTGGATTGTCGGGGACGTTGGGCGATTGCGGCCCGAAGAAGAAATCAAAGGGAGGCGTGATCTGCTGGTCGGGGGTCTGGGCGCTTGGCTGGCTTTCGGTCTTGATCTCGACGACCGTGGGCAGCAGGGCCTTGCTGATCGCCCGAAACGTGTTTTGAGTGTCAAAGAGGCTTGCGGGAACGACAATGGGTTTTTCTTCGGCCAGGACGGTCTTCTGAGGAACCCAGGAGCCATTGAGGGCCAACACGCCAATGGCCAAACCGAACCCCAAGAACATCGCCAAACCGAGGTAGAAAATCTGGGCCTTGCGCGATGCAAAGAATCCTTTCAAAGACATAAGATGCTCCTTTATCTGTTGTACTGCACAAAAAAACTTCCAGGCGCCGCAAAGTTACAAGGACAATCCGTCAAGGAGAGTCAACACGTCGACCCGATCTTCGAGAATGGCCACAGTGTGCTCAAAATGCGCAGCCTTCCTGCCGTCGACGGTCACCACCGTCCATTGGTCGCTGAGGACCCGCACTTCGGCCTTTCCCAAGTTGATCATCGGCTCGACCGCCAGCACCATACCGGGAACCAGTCTCGGGTTGGGACCCGAGGAAACCGCATTGGGAACCTGGGGATCCTCGTGCTGGCTGAAACCGACGCCGTGTCCGCAGTACTGATGAACAATACCGTACCTATGGGGTTTGATGATTTCGGTGACCGCGACAGCAATGTCTCTGACCCGGCCACCGGACCGTACGGCGCCCACACCGGATGCCAGGCTTGCCTTGGTGGTCTCAAGGAGCTTGGACTCTTCTTCGGAAATCTTGCCTACGGGAACGGTCAGGGCCATGTCGGAAAAAAAACCGCCAAGTTCAATCCCCGAATCGAGACTGACCAAGTCGCCGCTCTTGATCTTCCTGTCGGCCTTGGGAATGCCGTGGATGACTTCGTGGTTGATCGAAATGCACAAGGTTCCCGGAAACCCCTGGTACCCCTTGAAGGCAGGCTTGCCACCGTGGCGCCTGATCCAGTCCTCGGCCCAGCGGTCAAGATCGAGGGTCGAGCGTCCTTCGACGGTCTGCGCGGGCAGTTCTTGAAAGAGCCGGGCCAGAAGCTGGCAGGACTCCCTTATGCGAGCGATTTGTTCCGCGTTTTTGAGTCGTATCATGGTTTGTCCTGGGGAACCGTCATGGCTTGTCTGAGCAGAAAGGAAGCTCTCAGATTGTCTGGGTCAAGCAGCGCGGCCTGTCGAAAGTCTTCCGTTGCCGCTGAACGGAGCTGAAGTCGCTGGCTGGGATTTTGAAGGGGAACAAGGGCCGACTGAAGCTCGCCGTGACGCGTCAGCCACTGGCTGCGGCGCTTGAGCAGCACTTGATCGGAGGCGGGGGGGAGGAGGTCGAGCGCCTTGGTGAGGTTCTCAAGAGCGCCTTCCAGGAGAGTCTTTCGTTCATCGGGGTCGGACTGCTGGGCTTGGACCAGCGACACAAGCGACCAGTTGGCGAAGAAGGTGGCATCGCGCCAAGCCTGGGGCACAGTCGCAAAAACCTCCGAGGCTTCCGACAAACGGTTCTCGACCGCCAGGAGCAGGGCGGCAAGCTCCCGTGACCACCAAGGAGTGTCCTCTCCGGACTTCTTGAGAGTCGCGTTGTGCAGGTCGAGCACCCGCTGAGCGCCGGCGTAGTCCTGGGCCGCCATGAGGAGCCAAGCCAGGCGTTCTGCCAACGGCGAGTTGTCGGGGTGGCGATGGAGAAGCGACCAGAGCCTTGGCGTCGAACTCCATTCGGGAAAGAGCCGGCCTTTCAGAAGCTCGGCGTCGATCGAGAGACTAGACTCCTCGCGAGATCCGATCAGCCGGTCAAGGGCCTGACGTGTCGCGTCCTTGTCACCAAGTTGAAATTTCGCCTCCAAAAGGAGGAGCCGGGGCTTGTCCAGATTGCCGTCCGACTGGGCAACGGTTCGGTTCAGGAGCTCCAGCGCCTTGGCTGGTTCCCCCTGATCCATCGCCAGAGTGGCACGGTTGACCCCCAAGGCAAGGGGAATCTCGTTGGGGTGGTCGGCCAGAAGCTGGTCGTAGATGATGCTGGCCTGGGCAGAGTCGCCCAGGTGAAGGTAGACGTCGGCCAGGACCAATAGGGTTTCGGGCTGACGCTGGGAGAGCGATTTCAGGAGCGCCGCGGCCCTCGCCCAGTCTCCCTGGTCGTAGGCCATGAGCCCTTGTAGCCGGTCAAACGGCGGCTGGTCCCGCTGAGCCGCAGTCAGGGCGCTCAAATGTCCTCTTGCGACATCGAGCTGGCCCGCCGCCAAGGCCGAAAGCAGGGCATTTTTTCGAATTCCAGGATCCTGGTCAAGGGCGGCCAGCCTGTCGTAGACGCGGAACGAGGTCGGCGACGGGTCGGCGACGGCCTGGCGCAAATTGGACCAGTCGCCCGAGGCCAGCCCCTCCGCCTCGACCTGGGCTTGAAGTTCAAGAGCGTTCCAAGGTGTCCCCCGAAGCACTCTTGCAGCCACCACGGCGGCGTCGGCCGGCCGGTGGTCCTGGAGCAGGGTCCAAACCAAATAGGCCGCTAGATTGCTGTTGCCTGGAAACTCCGCCTGGGCCACCGCCGCCGTTTTAGACGCCCAGTTCCAAGCCCCCGTTCGAACCGCCACCCCCTGAACCCGCTTTTCCCACTGAAGCCAGCCCGAGACTGGCAGGTTTTTCGGCGGATGCTCCAAGAGGAGTCGGGCCGCGTTGGGACGATTCTGCACAAGGGCCGCGTCGGCCTTGGCAAGCGTCGAAAGCCACCCCGCGGGAAGCGAAGGGAACAAGATAGGCCACGACCACCAGACGCCGGCACCCAAGGCGCCGATCAAGAGGAAAGACCCTGTGAAGACCAGGAATTTCCTCATGGTTGTCTAGAGTCCCCTTTCCTTCCGAAGCCCATCGAGAACCCCATTGATGAACCTGTAGGAGTCGTCAGAGGAGAACCGTTTGGAAATGTCGATGGCTTCATCAATCACCACCTTGGGAGGGATGTCCTTCACAAAGAGCATTTGGAAGACGCTGATCCTCAGAAGCGCCAAGTCGACCTTGCCGACCCGGTCAAACTGCCAATTGCGCAGCTGGGCCGTGATGACAGCATCAATCTCGTCCCAATGTTCGACGGTTCCCGAGATCAGGAAACGCGTGAAGAACAAGACGTCGGGCTCCAACTCTTCCCTTTCCTTGGTGTCCATCCAACTGAGCGTCAACAGCTCGTCAAGCCCTTTGGGATTCAGGTCTCGGCTGAAGAGGCTTTGGAAGGCAATGATCCGAGCCTGGCGGCGGCTTCCCATTTAGAAATTCTGCTCAAATACCTTGACGGTGGCCTTGGCCCTCAGGCCAGTCCCGATTTCCTCGACCATCTTGGACTGATTTTCCATCAGCTTGCCCTGCTGCAACGTCCGCTGAATGAAGACTCTTACCGTCTCCTGCTGACCAGGATAGACAGATTCGTCCAAGGTCATGAAATGCTTGTCGAGCTTCTGTGTGATTCTCACGATGTGCAGACCCGAATTAGAGGTCATGATGGGACTGATCTCGCCTTTTTTTAGGGCGAAGACGGCGTTGAGAAAGTCCGTTCCGAAGACGCGCTGAAGCTGCGGTCCGAACGGTCCGTCGATATTCCGCGGCAGGAACCCGATATTGCCGTTGTCCCTGGCCGAAGTCGGGTCGTCGGAAACTGTCGAAGCCATTTCTTCAAACGTCGACTGCCCCGAAGTAATCTTTTTGAGCGTGTCGTCGGCGCGTTTCTTTACCTCTTCGAGAGTCCCTTTTGGGTGCTGCTTGGTATCAAAAAAGATATGCGAAACTTTCACATAGTCGGGAGCGACGAAGCGGCCGCTGTTGGCGTCAAAATAGGACTGGATCTCGGCGTCGGTCACCGTAACCTTGCCGACCTCCTGGGCTTGAGGAAACGTGTTGAAGTACTTCATGTTGGCAATTTGCCGCTTGAGGTCGACCGTGGCGTCGTCCCACGATTTTCCCGACTGCTTCTCGACTTCGGCTCGGATCTGAACATCGGTTAGCCCGGGATTGCTTGTGCGAAACTGTTTCAACAGGTCTTCATCAGTAGCCTTGATGTTCTGCGCTTCGATATCCATTTGAATGAGCTCGCGGATGATCATCTGATCGAGGAGCTTCTTCTTGTCGTCCTGAGACATCTTTTGGCCGCGGGCCTCGATCTGCGCGACCTGGTCTCTCATGGCTTTCTGACTGACCAAGGACGACTTCTTGTCGAGTTTGATCGTGGCCACTGGTTGGTCAAGGACCTGGGCGTTCAGGCCGGCGGCCAAGAACAAACCGATCAGACTCCATCCCCATCGTTTCATGTTGATTCCTTCGTTTTAAAGTATCAGGGGACCTACCCCCTGTCAATTCGAGGAGGCCGCCACCATAAATCTGTCGGTCAGCCTCGCGGGCTTCAGTCCAGCTTGAGTCGCTGTCCAAGGACGAGCGCTTCGTCGGGTTTGTTCAGGATTTCAGAGTAGCGGACAAGCATTCCTTCGTGTTCCAAAGCCTTCATCAGCTTCATCAGAGTGGCGTTTGCCCCCAAAAAGCTGGCGGGAACAAAGGCGAAAGTCTTCTTTCCGGAGACTATGCCGCCGTTGCTGAGAGCCGGCACCAATTCCGGCGCCAGCACGCCTTTGATGAGAGAGCGGACATCACAGCCAACCGCCAGATAGTGATACCCGGTCAGCTTAGTGTCCTTGGCCTGAACTCCGTTGATCACATCGACCTGAGCGCCTTGTTTCTTCAGGCCCTCGGCCAGGGCATTGGCCAGGAGTTTGAGCTTGGATTGGGGACTCTTGCCAAAATACAGAACTGCGGCTCGGATCATTCTTTCTCCAAAAAAAAGACTTCTCCAGTGCAACACCGGAGAAGTCGGTCTCGTTACCGAGAGTTTGTCACTTCTTGACGGGAACCGCCGGCGCGGGTGCCGGTGTCTCGGGAGTGGCCGTCGGAAGGACCGCTGCGGGAGCCGGGGCCGGCTGAGCGTTCCACCACTCGGTGTTCTTGGCTCCTTGCTGGCGGGCCGCGGCGGCCACATCGCCCGTGTCGGGGGTCTTGAACAGGATAGCCAAGCCCAGCGCCGTGATGATGAACAAGCCTCCCAGAACCTGGGTGGTCCGCGTCAGTACATTTCCCGCGCGAGACCCAAAAGTCGAGGAACTTCCTCCCCCGAACATCCCCGCAAGACCGTCACCCTGCTCGTCCTGAATGAGCACCATACCCACCAAGAAGAGCGCGACAATGACGAAGAAAACCAAGAGCAAAATGGACAAAATACCCATGAGAAGGCACTCCCGTTATGATTTATCGAAGGCAATGATCGGGACAAAAGTGTCGGCCTTCAAAGAAGCTCCGCCCACCAAAGCACCATCGATGTCAGGCATGGACATCAGTTCCTTCACGTTGTCGGGTTTTACCGACCCACCGTACTGCACGATGATAGCATCGGCGGCCTTCTTTGTATAGAGTTCTGCGATCGTCGCCCGGATGACTTTGTGAATAGCGTTTGCATCCTGGGGCGTCGCCGTCTTGCCGGTTCCAATCGCCCAGACAGGTTCGTAGGCGATGGTAATCTTGGCGAGGTCAGCTTCGGACAGACCCGCAAAGGCTTCCTTGGTCTGGCGAATAACGACCGCTTCCGCCTGGCCGGCTTCCCGCTCGGCTAAGGTTTCGCCGTTGCAGTAAATGACCTCAAACCCGTGCTTGAGCGCCAGCTTAATCTTTTCGTTGACCAGCTTGTCGGTTTCCCCATGGAACTGCCGTCTCTCGGAGTGGCCGAGAATAATCACGTCGACACCCAGCTCCTTGAGCATGGTGACCGAGACTTCTCCGGTCCTCGCCCCGGTTTCCAGCGCCGAGCAATCCTGGGCTCCCACAAGAATGGGAGACCCCTTCACCGCTTCCTTGACCGCGGCGATCGCGGTATAGGGCGGTGCCACCAAGACGCGGTTCTTTGACGCTTTAGCCGCAGGAATGAGCGCGGCCGCCAGGGCCTTGGCGTCGGCCAAGGTACCCCAGAGCTTCCAGTTTCCAGCCAAAAATTTTTGACGAGCCATGATATTTCCTTCCTTTTTAAGAACATGGAGACATTCAGGCGAAGGAGGCCGTCGTTCTGGCTAAGCCGCGAGAGAGCGAGGAGCACAGCCGTACTTTTTGTACGGCGAGCACCGGAGCCGACCGAGGCGATGCCAGAACGACGGAATCCAAGCCTTAGCGGCAGACTTCGATGCCCGGAAGCTTTTTCCCTTCGAGGAGTTCCAGAGAGGCCCCCCCGCCGGTGGAGACGTGGCTCATCTTGTCGGCCAGGCCGTACTTGTTGACGGCTGCCACCGAGTCTCCCCCGCCCACAACGGTGATGACACCGCGACCCGTCGCTTCGGCGACAAGCCTGGCAACGGCTTCGGTCCCCGCGGCGAAAGCGTCGAACTCGAACACTCCGGGAGGTCCGTTCCAGACAATGGTCTTGGCTCCTGCAAGAACCTTTTTGTACAGGGCAACAGTCTTGGGTCCCACGTCCATTCCCATCAGGTCAGCAGGAATGTCGATCGCGTCGATGGCCACAGCCTTCGCCGCGGGGTCAAACGTGGCAGCACCCACGTGATCGACAGGAAGGACGATCTCAGCACCCAGCTTCTTCGCAGTGGCCAAAATCCTCTTTGCGGTGTCCAACTGATCGTCTTCCACTAGGGACTTTCCGACGGTATGCCCTTGAGCCTTGAGGAAGGTGTAAGCCATGCCGCCGCCAATCACCAGGGCGCTGGCGTTCTTGAGCAGGCTTTCCAGAACCGCAATCTTGGAGCTGACCTTGGCCCCGCCAATGATGGCAACTAAGGGCTTCACAGGGTTGGTAACGATCGGCTCAAGGTAGGCCACTTCCTTTTCCATCAAGAAGCCGCCGACGCTGACCTTGAGAAACTTCGCGATGCTCGCCGTCGAGGCATGGTCACGGTGGGCAGTCCCAAACGCGTCGTTGACAAAGATGTCTCCGTAGGAGGCCAATTCTTTGGCCAGTTTGTCGCGTTCGGCAGCGTCGTCGCTGGTTTCTTCTTTGTGAAACCTTGTATTTTCCAAGAGAATGACGGTGCCGTCTTTCTGCCCCTCGATGAACGCCTTCTTCCCAAAGCAACCATCTTCCCCGCCAAACACGACGGGTTTGCCCAACTTGTCGGCCAGATAGGCAGCGACGGGAGCGAGCCTGTGTTTTCCAGCAATGTACTTGGCCTCGTCAAAGGTCTTACCGTCTTTTTCTGCCTTTTCCTTGGCCTTCTTGGCGTCCTTCTTGGGGTCGCCCAAGTGGCTGAACAGAGTGATGGTCTTGGCGCCCTTCTCGAGCAGGTACTTGATGGACGGAATGGCAGCTACAATGCGGGTGTCATCCTGAACCTTTCCATCTTTCATGGGAACGTTGAAATCGACACGCATAGCAATACGCTTGCCTTTGACGTCGATATCCTTAATAGTTTTAATCATGGTTTCTCCTCGGTCGAACCCCAATCGCCTGTTGCGGGACGCTTTCGCCGCGTCTAGGCCTTCGCTCCGTCCTGACGTACAAGGAGTACGCTCCGGGCGTCGCTTCAGCCTGAACTTGCGAAAGCGTCTCCTCACGACGTCGCTTGGGCTCCGACAGTTCAATCCGTTCCGGCCAGGACCGAAACACATAGCCACTAGGCAAATTGCCCAGCCGCTGGTCCAGCTTCGACACCGCACCAACGATGAAAAAAAAGCCCCCGTACGGGAGCCTTGAAATTTCGCAAAGCTCAAGTCGCTCCCAAAGCATAGCGAGGAAGGGAAATGACAAGGCGGTTTTTCAGTGAGAGGCGGAGCGGGGCGAAGCCCTTCGGGCATCGCCTGGAGTTTCGCGATTGCGAAACTCCCTGGGGCTCGTCCGCCAGGGCGAACCCCGAGCACTCGAACGAAAAATCGACGTAGGCATTTCCCTCCGCAGTAGCTTTGGGAACGACGCGGAACATTATTTCTTGGCCATGACTCGGAGCATTTCTACGACCTTGTTCGAGTAGCCCCACTCGTTGTCGTACCAGCTGACCACCTTGACGAAGTTGTCGTCGAGGTTGATGCCGGCGTCGGCGTCGTAAACCGAGGTGCAGCTCTCGCCGCGGAAGTCAGTGGAAACGACTTTCTCGGTCGTGTAGCCAAGGACGCCCTTCATGGAGCCTTCGGAGGCCTTCTTCATGGCGGCGTCGATGTCAGCCTTGGTGGCGGGTTTCTTGAGGGAACAGGTCAGGTCGACAACCGAGACGTCGGAGGTCGGAACCCGGAACGACATGCCGGTCAGCTTCTTGTTCAACTCGGGAATGACCTTACCCACAGCCTTGGCAGCCCCGGTGGACGAAGGAATGATGTTCTCAAGGATACCCCGACCGCCGCGCCAATCCTTGTTGGAAGGGCCGTCAACGGTCTTCTGGGTAGCGGTGGTGGCATGTATTGTCGTCATCAGACCCTTTTCGATGCCAAAAGTGTCGTTGAGAACCTTGGCGATGGGGGCCAGACAGTTGGTGGTGCAAGAGGCATTGGAAATGATGTCTTGACCAGCGTAGGACTTGTCGTTGACTCCGTAGACGAACATGGGTGTTTCGTCCTTGGAAGGCGCGGAAAGAATGACCTTCTTGGCACCGGCGGTGATGTGTTTGCGGGCCGTGGCGTCGTCCAGGAAGAATCCCGTGGATTCCACGACGATTTCGGCACCGACCTCGTTCCACTTCAGGTTGGCGGGGTCTTTTTCTGCGGTGAGGCGAATCTTCTTCCCGTTGACGATCAGAGTGTTGCCCTCCACAGCGACTGTGCCCTGGAAACGACCGTGAACCGAGTCAAACTTCAGCATGTAGGCCAGGTAGTCGGGCTCGAGCAAATCGTTGATGCCGACCACTTCGACATCGGGAAAGTTTTTGACGATGGCACGAAAAACCATGCGCCCAATGCGACCGAAGCCGTTGATACCAATCTTGATTCCCATAGGAATCCTCCTTGAATTAGTGATGTTTTTTACCGATTCATTTTATGAAAAATGCCGGTCTCTGTCAATTGGACGACCCCGAAGTCCAATATCCGTTCTCATTTTATCTGCGTTTGTCACAATAAACTGCACTCAATTCACAATAACTGTAAAAACGGTGCGTCAGCGCAAGCCCAGTAAGTCCCTCTGGAGTACGGCTGATACCGGCAGTGGAACCGAGGCGGGGACCTTGGGCGGCGACTTGACCAACAAAACCTCGTCGCCCACGGCGACTGTGTCGAAGAAGCCTGTCTTCTCCAGCTTTCCGGCCGTGGTCCAGTCATCCGAGGATCCCGAGGTCCAAACGCCAAAGGCGTCGGTCGGGTTCCAAGTGAACCAAGCGGCATCACCCGTAGGCTCGGCCGCGCCGTCTCGCACCACGGAGAATTTCTGGTCGGGGGAAACCCCGTCCCTTTTTCCCAAATTGATCAGCACATCGGTCCCTTGCCGCTTGAGAATGCTTCCCCGAAGCGGAAACACAGAAGCTGCCGCCTGGGCAGCCTCCCGGAGCCCTAGGGTCACCGAATATAGGCCCTTTTTGTACACCGAAAAACTCTGCACAAGGCGGCCAGTGCGGCCTAGGTACAGGTTGACCTGAGCAGAAAAGTCGCGCAGTCCTTCATGGAAGCTGACCAAAGCAAAGTACTCAAGGTCGGCTTGCCTGGCCTGAAGAAACGCATCGTTGAATCCCTTTGCTGGAAGAGCGCGTCTGTCTTCGGCGGGTGAACTTAATTGAAGCCAGCGGAGGCCGTCCCATTCGTCGGCAAAGGCCTCGGCGTAGGATTGCGAGGCGGCGTAGGTCGACGTTGCAGAAGCGTCGGGATCGAAGAACACGCCCACGACGTACGGCCTGTACAACCGGCTGGTTCCAGCGCTGTTGAGGCCATCGAGCGCTTCGAGCGTCAGACCCCATTGGGCCGCGAGCGACTGCTGATACAGGCTCCGCTGAATTTCCAGGTCGTCGAGGAAGGCCACGTCTTTGTAGTTGGGGCTCTGCGCAGAGATCGCTTCGAGTTCCTCGAGAGCGCTGGTCCGCAGGCCCTGGCGTTTCCAGATGTCGGCGCGGCCAAGACGGGCTTTCACCGAATACGGATCGAGGCGGAGGGCCCGGCGGTACTCATCGAGGGCCAGAACCTGGTAGTTCTTGGAAACCAAGTCTTTTGCCCGGTCAAGATGAACCTTGGACTGGGCTTGTCTGAGCGCATCTTCGGGCGCAGTCTTGCGCAGCAGCCAAGTCTCGTAGGCCAGCGCGTAGGCCTCGTTGGCAGGATCGAAGCTCAACGCCATCCGAAAGGCATCGGCTGCCTCGGTACCACGGCCCAGGCGGCTCAGCGCCAAGCCGCGCAGGTACCAAGGCCTTGGGTCTTTGGCTCCCTTCAAAACGGCGGGACCCTGAATCACCTTGGTGTCGAGTGTCTGGACGACGTCGAGATTTCGCCCCTCGTCAAGAAGCAACCTGGCTTGAAGCAACCATCCCCTCATGTCGGTCTTGGCGCTGACGGCCAGGAATTGATCGAGAGAAGCCCTGGCGGCGACGCGGTCCTGCCGGCGGTACATCTCCTGTGCGGCGGCGAAGTGGACACGGGGATCTGAGGAATGGAACCTGAGCGCGTCGGAGAAAACGCGGTCGAAACCGGCTCTGTCGCCGCGGGCAGAGTAGACGTACATGAGGGAGAGCAAGGCCCGCAGGTTGGCGGGGTCCTCCCTCCGGAGGGCTTCAAACTGGTTTGAGGCCTGTTCGAGCCGTCCTTTCATCACCTGGTACTCGGCCAGGCCAAACTGGGCGTCAAGGTTCTTGGGCTCTCGGACCAGGACCCCTTGGAACTGCGCAAGCGCCTCCTCGTACTTCATCTGGCCGAGAAGGATGCGACCGTAGAGCACGTTGACCGAGGCGTCAAGCTGCCCGAGCTTGAGGGCTTCGACGACTTGTTTGGACGCTTCGTCGTACTCTCCCAGGGCGAAGAACGATTCAGCAAGGCCTTCGCGGGCGTCAAAATAGCGCGGATTGGCCGCCAAAGCGGCCCGGTAAGCGTCGATGGCGCCCCAATAGTCGTCTCGGAGGAACGAAGCCTGTCCGGTACGGAAGGAGTCAATGGAGGCCTGGGCGCCCAGGCTCACGGAAAGGGCCAGGAAAAGGCCGAGGCGCAGAAATCCTCTCATTCCGCCGTCTCCTGGGCAGCCACCGTGAGCTGAACCTTCACGGTCCGGATTTTGTAGCCGTCCATGTTCTGAACGATGAAGTCGGCTCCGCGCCAGGAGACCTTCTCGTAGCGCACGGGGATTTTTCCGAAGAGGTCGAAGACAAACCCTCCCAAGGTGTCAAAATCATCGTTGGGCAGCTGGACTCCGAGAATCTCGTTCAAATCGCTGATCGAAACCCGGGCGTCGCACAGGTAGGTCCTGTCGCCGATCTCCAAGACGTCCTCGACCGAGGTGTCAAATTCGTCCTGGATGTCGCCGACGATCTCTTCGATGATGTCTTCCATGCAGACGATGCCGGAAACGCCGCCGTACTCATCGACAGCGACCGCGATGTGGACGTGCCTGCGCTTGAACTCCTTGAGCAAACTATCGAGCTTCTTGGTTTCGGGAACAAAGTAAGGCTTTCTTACAAAAGTTGACAGCGGAAGGACTTCCGGCATTTTGAGGTTGGTCTTCATCAGATGGCGGAGCAGATCCTTGACGTAAAGAATTCCTGTGACGTTGTCTATCGTTTCCTTGTAAACGGGAAAGCGGCTGTGCCCGCTGTCGGTGATCCTCTGCATCATTTCGGCGAAGGTGATCTCTTCGGGCAGAAACACCACGTCGATTCTCGGAACGATCACTTCCTTGACCGTGGTGTCGCCAAGTTCGACGACGCCCTGGATCATTTCCTTCTCTTCGGAGTTGAGTTCGGCGAGCTGGGGTTCGTTGGGCGGGGGACGGCGGCCGAAGAGCCCTGACAGGAAGGAACGTTTCTTCAAAATAGCTTTTCCTTGATGGCCGCCAGGACCTTCTCCTGACGGACCAGCATAGGTTCGTCAGCCTCGTTGGTGGCATGATCCCAACCCATGAGGTGCATCAGTCCATGGACCGAAACCCTTTGGAGTTCCTCCTGGGTTTCGACTTGAAAGTATGCACCGTTGGCTGCGAGTGTGTCCATGCTGATCACCAAGTCACCGTAGCAGCCACAGTTGCCGCGGGCGGGAACCGTCTCGAAAGGATCCTGTTCGGGGTCGGCCACGAAGCTCAACACGTCTGTGGCTTCATCTTTTCCCCTCCACTTCCGGTTGAGGCCGCGAATCGAGGCATCGTCGGTCAGCGTCACACTCACCTGCCAGTCTGTTGCCCCCAGGGCAATCAGCGCCCTGTCCAGAAACCCCTCATAGGCGGCCGACCAAGGGGCCCAAACTCGATCAAGAATAACATCAAGCTCACGCGGCACACAGAACCTCACTCCTAGCCTTCATGCGTCTCGTAGGCCTCGATGATCTTGCGTACCAAGGGAGACCGAACCACGTCGTTCTTCTCGAAGACCGAGAAGTGAACTTCGGGAATTCCCTCAAGGATCTTGCGGGCGTGAAGAAGGCCTGACTCCTGGGTGCGCGGCAAGTCAACCTGGGTCAGGTCACCTGTAATGACCGCGCGGGCACCCTCACCCAGCCTTGTCAGAAACATCTTCATCTGCGTCTTTGTGGTATTTTGGGCCTCGTCGAGGACCACAAAGCAGTTCTTGAGACTGCGTCCGCGCATGTAGGCCAAGGGAGCGATCTCGATAACTCTGTTTTCTTCCATCCGGTTCAGAATCTCTGCGGGGACGAGATCCTCCATGGCGTCGTAGAGAGGTCTCAAGTAGGGGCTGATCTTCTGAGCCAAATCGCCGGGGAGGAAACCCAAATTCTCGCCGGCCTCGACCACCGGCCGAGTCAAGACGATCTTGCGCCTCTTCTTGGAGAGAACCTCGCAAAGGGCTTGGGCTATCGCCAGATAGGTCTTTCCGGTTCCCGCCGGACCGATGCCAAAGGTGACATCGCAGCGCCGCATGGCGTCGACATAGTCGACCTGATGCCAGCCTCGCGGAAAGACTTTTGTAAATCCTTGTGGGATGACAATCGCGGTTTCTTGGAATTGCTGGAGCTTGGCCTCGTCGCCGCCAGCCAGAGCCTCCTGAAGTGAATGAATCAGGTCGGGATTGAGATTTTGTCCCAGCTTGTGGTGCTGGTAAAGCGTCTTCACCAGCACAGAGAGCCGGTCAAAGGCCTCTGGGTCGCCGCTACGGAGGTGCAACTCGTTTCCATGGGAAAATACGGGGGAACCCAGGGCATTTTCCAAGGCATCGAGGTTGGCGTCGCCCACACCGCAAAGCTGGCTGAGAAAATCGTCTTCGTCGATGACGATCTTGACCGTCGGTGTCAGAAAGCCCTCCTGGAGAACTAAGTCTAGCGGGGGAACCAAGGCTTGGTCAAGGCGTTGTGGTCGTCGTCGTTTGGCCTGTAATTTGTGTTGACGTCGTCGTTTGTGTGGTCGTCTGCGCGGTGTCTTTCGGACTTGTGAGGATTCCGTTCTGGTCCCATTGCAACTGAGTCTTGAGTTCTGGGATGGGGTTCCACTGGACGAGCAGATTCAAGGTTCCTATCCACTGGTACTGCGAGACGCTTCCCGTGGTGACCAGCTGCGGCGACCCGGTATATCCAAGCTTAATCTGCCAGTCGTCGAGGTAGTGCACAAGCGCGACCGTCAAATTGGTCATCTTGAAGTTGGTCCGATGGAGGGCCGCCTGATTCCAAAACGAAAGCGAGTCAAAAATATCGGCAAGGGGGTTCACCTGCGACACCACGCCGTCGCCAAAGCTGTTGGCCAGGAACGGAAAGTACCGGAAGGCCGCCTTGTTCGTGACCCCCTCAGAGACTTGAAGGTCGAGGAAGCGGTGCAACTTATAGATGAGCGCGTAGTTCAAGGTGAAGGGCATGTCTGAATATTGCTGAAGGTTGATGGGCCAGCTGGCGTTCACCTTGGCCGAAAGGGAATTCCGCCAGTGCCACCACTGAACCAAAGGAATGTCGAGAGTGTAACCAAAGAACAGCTGTGCTGGGAGGTAGGCAGGGGCTCCGGTTCCCGTCACTTCCCACTGCCGGGTGACGGTATTGAAGTCATAGGGTGTGGTGCGCTGGTGGGTGTATTTCGTCTCAAGGCCCCAGACTTGGAGGTCGGTTGTCGAAGTCAGCGGCCAATGGTTCTGGAGGTCGTACTGGTAGGTTTCATTGAGAAGGACCCTGTCCACAGGATCCCATTCGGCGCTCGATTCCCAAGGGTTGAAGGTCCAGGTTGTGTCGGTCTGCTGCGCCGAGGCCGTCGTGTAGGCCTTTCCCCACGGAACTGAAGCGTCAAGCCGCCCAGTGTAGGTTCGCAGAGGATCGACCGGCGGCAGGTTGGTTTGCCAACCCGCTAGAGCCTTGAGGGTGGGGTTGTCTTCTTTGAGGTACCAAATCGCCTGGCTGGCGGCTTGATGGGTCGCGACTGTGTCTTTCTTACCGTCGTAGTACAGATTCGTGTCGGCCTGCGCCTGCCACAGATCAACGATCAGGTTGTACTGGACGTTGGACTCCCTCCAGGGGCCTCCCGTTACCCAGGGTTTCCACGTCGAGTTGAAATTTTGCGCGAGCAAACTGCTGTCGGCCTGGTGGTCCTGCTGATCGAAGACCGCCTGGTCAGACGGGCTCACGACAGGGTCGGTGTACCAGGTCTTTTGAGCCTGCTGGTGGAGGGAGAAGGCGTCGGTATTCACCCAAGAGCCGTCCGAGAGCCCCGAAGTCATGGCAAGCCTTCCATCGTAGGCCCCCGTCCAGCGGGAAGTCCTGACTTTCCACAAGTTGTCAGAGGGACCGGTTCGGTTGGCTTCATCGTAACGGGTGTCCACCTTTCCCGTCGGTTGGAAATTCCAGGTGACTCCGGATGTCCACTGAGGAGGGGAGGCCCCCGCCGTCAAAGGGTCCATCAGTGCCGGAGCCAAAAGAACGCTTTCGCTGGTGCTCGTGCCCTCGGGTTTGTTCTGGTCAACGGGAGAGCTCCCCGGGGGCAACAGGTCAAAGGGTTTCTTCTTCTGAGCTGCGGCGGCTTCGGAAGCAGCGGTCGGCGGCCAAAGCGTTCCTTGAAAGGTGAGTGTGGCCTGAGGGAGGATTAGCTGGCTTGGCGTGTAGAACGTGTTGAGCGGGTCGCCGTCGAGACCCGTCGGCACCGTGGTCTGGGTGTCCCAAAGAAGGCTGTCGGTCGAAGAGACGGGAGGAAGATTCAAAGTTCCCGTCCAAAGGAGGCTGGGCTTGGCCGTCGTCGTGTTGGTGGCCACCGCCGGCCCCAGACCAAGTAGCGAAAAGACACTGAAGTCCTCCGAACGGTTGCCGGTCATATCGTTGTACAGAAGAGGGTCCGAATAGTACTCAAGGCCCAGGGTCGCCCAGCCCGAATCCAAAGCCGTCTGGCCGCCCCAGCGGTAGGGCAGCTGCGTCGAGCCGAACCAGCTGTGGTTCCAATGCGATTGAGCCCAGGGGTCTAGTTCGGCCTGAAACGGGTTGACAGAAAAAGGAAGCCCGTCGGTGTTGACCGTGCGGGTGACGCCTATGCCCCCCTGAGCTGTAAAGGTCTTCAGCCCTGCGGCGCCGGGAAGCGTCGCGTTGAAGCCGGTCAGAAAGCCCAAGTTGCTATAGAAGTCAGCCAGATACTTCAGAGTCCATCCGGCAGGAACCTTGCTCGGCGGCGGGGTTCCCCTCACCAGAAACAGGCCCTTGATGACTCTGTCCGATTCCTGCGTGCTGGAATCCTCCATTTGAAGAAACGATAGAGGCGACGAGCCCCGCTTCTTGTGGCCGAAAATATAGGTAGTCGTCTGAAGACTGGTGCCGCGCCTGTCGGAGGCGCCCGGAAACGACAGGACAGGGTTGAAGAAGAACTCGTCTCCTGGTTGGAAAAAGAAGGGAAAATAAAACACAGGAATTCGACCCAGGTAGAGCACCGCATCTTCGAGACCCCACTCCCCGGGAGCCAGAACCCAGATCCGTTTGGAGAGAATGCGGTAGTTGGGGTTCTTGCCCAAACTCGACGTGATCGTTCCGGAATCGAGCACAACAAGGTCATCCGAGGAACGGCGGATGGCTTCCCCGCCGTAGCGGAAGGTCATCTTCTGGTCATTGACTGTGCGCGGACGGTCAGAGGCGCCGTTGTAGAAGACGCCTTCGGAATCCGAGAGCCTGAACGTCATGCTTTCTCCGCGGAACACATCCTTCGAAGTCTCTCGGATCATGGTATAGACGACGTTTCCTCTTGCCGTCATCTCCTCGTTGGCCTGATCGTACCAAAGCTCGTCAGCGACAATAACATGGGTCACCTTTTTGGCTTGGTCGACAAGGGTCACGTGCAATCCGCCCGAGAGGCGGAGCAGTTTACCGTCTCCCGGAGCCTCAACGGCAATGAGGCCCGCCTCTTGGGCGCTGTCTATGGTGAGCGTCCGTTCTTTCGACGGCGTCTCCGCGGGCAATTTCAGTCCCAGGGAGTCTGCAATGCGCTGCCTGAGTTCGGGGACTCCTCCAGTCTGGGACAACCCCAAGGCCTTTGCCCTGGCCAGGAGCTCATAGTAGCCGGCGGTTTGGAGCTCGGTGATCCGGTTGTCTTCGGGCGCCGCAGGTTCTTCAGGCACGGGAGGAAACGTGAAGACCGCGGAAGGAGTTGGCGTCAAAAAATAGGGAGGAACCGAGAAATCGGTCTGCGCAAAGGTGAAACCCGGTCCGACGAGAAGCAATCCGGCCAGAAGGATCGGAAACCGGGGCATGGATCAGCCGTGCAGGATGTCGCGGAGAAACCGTCCAGTGTGCGAGGTGGGGTGGCCGGCCACCTCCTCAGGGGTCCCGCTGACCACCAGACTCCCGCCTTTCGCCCCTCCTTCGGGACCCAGATCCACGATCCAGTCGGCCTGTTTAATAACGTCGAGGTTGTGTTCGATCAAAATCACCGTGTTGCCCAGATCGACAAGTCGCTGCAAGACCTCGATCAACTGCTTGACATCCGCAAAATGGAGGCCTGTGGTCGGCTCATCGACCACATAGACGGTCTTTCCGGTACTCCTCTTGGCCAGTTCGAGAGCCAGCTTGACCCTCTGGGCTTCGCCTCCCGAAAGGGTCAGCGCCGACTGACCCAGCTTCACGTACCCGAGACCAACGGATTGAAGCGTTTTGAGCTTGTGGGCGATGGGAGTGATGCCGACAAAGTAGTCCACCGCCTCGTCGACCGACATCTCCAGCACTTCATGGATGTTCTTGCCCTTGTAGCGGACTTCCAGAGTTTCGCGGTTGAACCGTTTTCCGTGGCAGACGTCGCAGGTGACGTAGACGTCCGGGAGGAAGTGCATTTCGATCTGAATCGACCCGTCGCCTTCGCAGTTCTCACACCGGCCGCCCTTGACGTTGAAGCTGAAACGGCCCGGCTTGTAGCCGCGGGCCTTGGAGTCAGGAAGGCTTGAAAACAGGTCTCTGATGGCGCCGAAGACGCCCACGTAAGTGGCGGGGTTGGACCGCGGCGTGCGCCCGATGGGGCTCTGGTCGATGGCGATGACTTTGTCGAGGTGTTCAATTCCTCTCAAACTGTCGTAGCGGCCCTCGGGCATGGGGGTTTCACGGCTGAGCCGGTTCACGAGCGCCGGATAAAGAATGTCACTCATGAGGGTGGATTTCCCCGACCCGGAGACTCCCGTGATAACACTGAGGGTGCCCTGGGGAAACTCGACATCGATGCCCTTCAGGTTGTGCTCGCGGGCACCCTTCAGCGTCAGATGGTGGCCGTTGCCCGCTCTGCGTGCCCTTTTGCTGTCAATGGTGACAGCGCCAGAAAGATACTGACCCGTGATCGAATCGGGGTTGGCCAGGATTTCGGCCACCGTGCCCTTGGCAATGATGTAGCCGCCATGGATGCCGCTTCCGGGACCAAGATCGACCACGTAGTCGGCGGCTCTGATCGTCTGCTCGTCGTGTTCGACAACGATCAGCGTGTTTCCGATGTCCCGCAGATGCATGAGGGTTCCAATCAGCCGTTCGTTGTCTCGCTGATGCAGGCCGATGGTCGGCTCGTCTAGGATGTACAGAACCCCGACCAACTGGCTACCGACCTGGGTCGCCAAGCGAATCCGCTGGGCCTCGCCGCCAGAAAGTGTGGAGGCCTTGCGTTCAAGGCTCAGGTAGTCCAAACCAACGCTGACGAGAAACCCCAACCGCGCGCGGATCTCCTTGAAGATCTGATCGACAATTTGCACCTCGGTCGGCGTCAGAGTGAGGGCGTTGAGAAAGGCCAAGGTATCGCCGATGGTGAGCTGGCTCAAGTCGTGAATGTTGATCTTGCCGACGTAAACCGACAGGGCCTCTTTCTTGAGGCGCTTTCCTTCACAGGCTTCGCAGGGTTTCTGGACCATGAATTTCTCAAGCCACTGTTTGATCCCTTCGCTCGTGGTTTCGAGGTAGCGGCGACGCAGGTCTTTCAGGATTCCTTTGAATTGGCTCGAGTATTCGAACTTGCCCGTTCCCGACTGGTTTTGATAGACGACATCGATGGGTTTTTCGGTGCCGTGAAGCATGGCGTCGAGCACCGAAGGCGGCAAGTCTTCCAGAGGCGCGTCGAGACTGAACCCCAGCGAGCGGCTCAAGGCCTCGAACCAGGAACGGTGCCAGTTGGCTTCGGGGTTGTAGGGAACGACGCCGCCTTCGTTGAACGAGAGACGCTTATCGGGGATGATGAGGTCGGCGTCGAACTCCATGGTGACCCCGAGCCCGCTGCACGAAGGGCAGGCGCCGAACGGGTTGTTGAAAGAGAAAAGACGCGGTTCAAGTTCGGGAAAATTGACCTCGGGATGGTCGGGGCAGCTGCCCTTCTCGCTGAAGAAGTGCTCGACTTCGGTCTCACCCTTGTTCTCGACAACGACCACCTGTCCTTCGGCCATGGAAAGGGCCGCCTCGACGGCTTCCGCCAGCCGGCCGCGTTGCTCAGGCCCCGCGACGATGCGGTCGACGACGACCTCGATGGAATGCTTCTTCTTTTTGTCGAGAACGATCTCGTCCTCAAGGCTTTGGAGCGTACCGTCGACCCTGACCCTCTGGTACCCCAACCGCCGCGCGTCTTCGAGGATCTTGAGGTGTTCGCCCTTCTTGCCGCGGACGACGGGCGAAAGGATGGACAAGCGCGCACCCACATCGATGGCGTAGACTTCGTCGACAATCTGATCAACCGACTTCTTCTCAATGGCGCGGCCGCATTCGGGGCACTGGGGCTTTCCAATTCTGGCAAACAGGAGGCGGTAGTAGTCGTAGATTTCGGTGACGGTTCCGACGGTGGACCGCGGGTTGCGGTGCGTGGTCTTCTGTTCGATCGAGATGGCTGGCGACAGCCCTTCGATGGAATCGACATCGGGTTTGTCCAGACGCCCCAGAAACTGCCGGGCGTACGCCGAAAGGCTTTCCACGTACCGGCGCTGGCCCTCGGCAAAGATGGTGTCAAACGCTAAGGAGGACTTGCCCGAACCGCTCTTTCCCGAGATCACAATGAGTTTGTCTCGTGGAAGCTCCAGATCGATGTTCTTGAGGTTGTGTTCCCGGGCACCCTTGATAATCAGCTTATCCACGGCTCTTGCCCCCTTCGGCCTGCGGAAACAGGAGCGATTTCCAGCGCCGGACTTCGGTGGCAACTTCCTTGACCGGACGCTGATCCGAGGGGGTACCCAATAGCTTCTGCTCGGCAGCCAACCCGTCCAGTGCCGACAAGAGAGTGTCGAAGGACCGCTGGGTTCCAGCGGCGCGCAGGTAGTCCCAGGTTGGCTGATACCGCACCAGCCAACCTGGGTTGGGTCCTCCGGCCTGGCTGGTCACCTCGCGCACTCCCGGGGGTTTGCCCAGGTAGAACCCCGAAGAGGAATCGGAAAACAGCTCGTCTAGGGTCCGGAAAACGTAGTCGGGATGGATGACCCGCACCTGGTCGATCACTGTGCTGAAGATGCCGACAAGGGCAAAGAGGCTGTGAACCATGGCCTTCTTGTAGGCCTTGTTGGTCAACGACAGCGCCGCAATCTCCTGATGGGCACGCAGCGAAAAACCGAGAGGATGGCGGTAGAGGTACAACAGTTTGTTCAGGCCGACAAGGTTTTGGGTCAAATTGGGTCCGGAGGCGGTTTTGAGGTTGACGATCGACGGTTTGGACATCAGGGCGTTGAAGTAGCCGTCCAGTCCTCCCGAAGCCTCAACGGCCCGGTAGGCAGCGTCGTCGAGAAGGATCTCCCGCCACGTTTCCAGGGCGGCCTCTCCCTTTTCCACCGACGTTCCCCTGTCGGCCCGCAACCTTAGGTCCGCCAAAGCGTAGAGCAGCTCGTAGCGGTCGTCTGGCACCTGCAAGAGTCCACGTTCATCGAGGGCCTTTTGAAGTTGAGCCTCTTGAAGAGCCACCCCTTCCCCCTGAGCGGCGATCTGTGCGAGTCCCGCCTCGGCTTCCGGGTAGATTCCTTTCCTGTCGACGGCCTGGCGGAAGTATACGGTGGCTTCGCCGAACCGTTTCTGTTCGTAGGCCTGCTGACCCAAACCCAACAGAACCCACGACGGAAGATGATCGGGCTCGGGCGCTAGCTGGGCAGTCAGAATACCTGGCCCGGCAAGCGTGAGAAAGCAGAAAAAGAAAGACAGATGAATTCGGTTCATGGGGAGCTTGGGTCTCAAGATAGTCCAGGCCTCAGGGGGCGTCAAGGCGGCGCAGCTCACCAAGAGACCGTCCATTCGGCAGGAGGTTCGGCTCCTCCCAGTTCCGCCAGCGTGACCCGTCTCTCACTCGGAGACTGACCGGGAGGCGTGAATTTGAACGTCCAAACGGTCGAGCCCCAAAGGTCGGACCACAGCTGCCGGGTGTCTTCGTTGGCTCCGGTAACCCGAGGCACCTGAGGAACCAGGGTGACCGTCCATTTTCCCTGTTTGTCCGAAAGCAGGGTGAGTTTCTGTTTCATGACGACGAACAGCCCCTCGAGCGCTCTTGCGGTTGAAAAACCCAGCACCGTGGTCGAACGTAAGCCCCTGTCTTCTTCCTGGCCCTGCCAAGAAACCAGGGACGCATCGGGAACATGGTCGACAAGGTCCTGCCATTCGGCCTGGGTGGAAGGAAACACGACAAAATCCTCGCCTTCGACGGTCTGAAGATTCTGGGCCATCCTCCAGGCCAGCGCCTTGACCGTGACCCGCCCGGAGGTCGATGTCGAAAAATCCACGGCGACGTCAAGATCGAGGCACGAGGTCAGCAGCCCCGCCAAGAGCGCCAAAGCCAGAACCAGCCTAAAGTTGGACCACGGTCTTTCCAAAGCCGCCCTCCTCGGGATGGGAAAAGAAGAACTTCTTCACGTCGTGCCTTCGCCTCAGATAATCCTGAACGCCCTTTTGGAGGACGCCCTCCCCTAAGCCATGGACGATGGAAAACTCCTGAAGCCCAGCCAAGATCGCGCGGTCGACCTGCTTCTCGACCGCTTGCATGGCGTCTTCAAACCGGAAACCGCGCAGGTCAAGGCTGAACACCGGGGAACCGGACGACTCGACATCTGTGCTAATTTCCACCTTGCGGCTCGGTGTCGACACCTTCACAGGCCGTATGCGGGGCTCGTCCACGGTCATCTTCACCGCGCCGAGGGCCACCACCCATTTCTTCTTCCCCGCAGGGCGGACGAGGGTCCCGCGCCGGTTTCCGGGTTCGACGTGCACTTCCATTCCCTCGTGCAGCACGGTAGAGCCGGCCGCCGGCAGAGGGTCCTCGGCTTGAGCAAGCTCCTCCTGTTGGAGTTCTTTCTTCTGAACTTCCAAAACGGTTTCGGTGTCAGCAAGGAACTTCCGGACTTCCTTGATCCGTTCACTGGTCAGCTGACCTTCGCGGATGTCTTGGACCAGGCGTTCAAAGCTCCGGCGGCTTTCGGCGACGAACCGGTTCATTTCGCCAAGGCCCAACTGCTTGAGCTCGGCTTCACGCTGTTTGAGCTTCAGGCCCAACAAATCGGTCTTGCGGCGCTCCTCGCGGAATTCGCGCTCCCTGGAGGCCACCTCGTCTTCGCGGGCCTTGAGTTCAAGCTGTTTGTCGCGGAGGTTGCGGATTACCGAGGCGACGTCGGTTTCGCCGCCTTCGAGGATTCCCCTTGCGCGGACCACAAGGGCTTCGGGAATGCCGACCCGGGCTGCGGTTTCGAGCGCGTGGCTTGGTCCCGGAACGTCTGGCAGAATCCTGTACGTGGGCCGGCCGGAGCGCTCGTCGAATTCCACAGAAGCGTTGCGGACACCTGGACGGGTGTACGCGTAGTTCTTCAAAGCCCCATGGTGGGTGGTTCCGAAGACCGTGACCGAAACTTCGAGGAAGTGGTCGAGAAAACTGATACCCAAGGCACCGCCCTCGAGGGGGTCGGTTCCTCCGGCCATCTCGTCGAGAAGCACGAGGCTTCGCGGGGTGGCCCCCGCCAGGATTGCCGCCATCCGTATCATATGGCTTGAAAAAGTCGAAAGCGCCTGATCGAGGCTCTGATGGTCGCCGACATCGGTCCAGACGCCGTCCCACACGGGGAGAATAGTTTCGGGAGCCGCGGGAATCGGAAGGCCGAACTGATGCAGAAGGCTCAAAAGGCCCGCTGTCTTGAGGCTGACGGTTTTGCCGCCCGTGTTCGGTCCTGAAAGAAGCAGCACCGCTGTGTCGGCAGGAACCCTGAGGTCGATAGGAACGGCCGAGGTTCCCAAGAGGGGGTGCCTAGCCTGCACCAGCGCCCAAGGCTGGCCGGCCTTTCCGGCCTGAACGAAGGCACCTCGGACGCTGTGGCCCCACCGGGCTCTTCCCCAAAGAAGATCGAGCCGGGTCAGGTTCTCCACAAGGACAAGAATTTCGGCGCGATGCTCCCTGACCTTGGCCGTCAGTTCTTTGAACAGTTTAAGGATCTGGGCTCTCCACGCCGACTGATTTTCCGCCAAACGGTTGTTCTTTTCGACAAGCTCGTAGGGTTCCACAAAGAGAGTTTGTCCCGAAGCCGAGGCCTCATGAACCACGGCGCCGACGCGTCCTTTGAAGTTGGCCTTGAGCGAGAGGACCGTCCGGCCGTCTTTCTGCGTCGCCGTCGTGTCTTGCCAGAACTCCCTCTGGTCGCTGTCCCTGAGAAACGACTTGGCCGTCTGGTCAATTTCCGTGCGGTTGCGCGCTATTTCGCCGCGGAGCGAGACCAGCGCCGGCACATGATCTTCAATGACAGCGCCGTCGGCATCGAGAACGCGGTGGAGGCTCTGCGCCAAAACAGAAAAATCCGCAAGGCGGAGCGCCCAGATTCCCAGGCCTTCGACCTCGGAGGCTGCCAGGAACCGCTTCCACGCGGCCGCTGAGGTGAGGTACCTCGCGAGGGCTTTCAGCTCGCGCCCGTCGAGGCTCGCCCCCTCGGGAGCGCAGCGTTCCAGGGAACGCTCGACGGGCGGAAAATCCGAGGCGGGCACATCGGGCGACCTGACCAAAAGGTCTAGCCACGGCTGAACCTCCCGCTTGAGCGCCTCAAGAGCACCGGGGTCGGTCAAGACAGGCTCGGCGGGCAGCCGGCTGCGGCCTTCTTCTGTCAGACAGAATCCCGCGACCTGGTCGAGAATTCGGGGAAACTCCAAGGTTTCCAGGGTGGTCATGTCCATCGGGACCCTTCCTCCTTGAGTTCGAGAAAAAGCTTCTGATAGTTTTCCCAGCGGTCGGGATGGATGTCCCCGTCCTCAAGGGCCTTCAACACCGCGCAGCCGGGTTCTTTGAGATGGGTGCAGATGGAAAACGCGCACTGGCCCAAGTAGGGCTGAAACTCCGGATACAAGAAGGCCAACTGTTCGGGATCAACGCCGAAGACCTCAAGCTCCCGCACGCCGGGCGTGTCGATGATTCCGCCTTCCCCTGAAACCCACGGAAATAGAATCGAGAAGTTCGTCGTGTGGTTTCCGCGGTTGTACTTAGAGGAAATCTCACCTGTCCTTTGGCGGCTGTCCTCATGCAGAAGATTAAGAAGACTGGATTTGCCGACCCCCGACTGCCCCACAAAAGCGCTGAGAAGGCCCTGCAGGTGGTCCTTGAGTTCCTCAACGCCCTCGCCGGTCTGCGCCGAACACAGGTGAACATCCCAATCGAGTTCCTGGTACACGGCCAATCGGTCCTCGACGTCCTCTGTCAGTTTTTGATCGCACTTGTTGACCAAGATCAAGACCGGAAGCTCTTCGCGTTTAGCCATGACCAGAGCGCGGTCAAGAAAACGAGGCCGAAAAGGAGGAGAATCCGGGCTGGTGACCAGGACCAAGAGGTCGAGGTTGGCGGCCAGTGTCTGCGGACGCTGACGTTTCTTGTTCCATCGGCTGTAGGCGTTTTTGCGCTCGCCTCGGGAAAGGATCATGGCCTTGCCCGGGTGGCCGGGGTCGAGTTCGATCTCCACCCTGTCACCGGGCGAAAGCGGATTATAGACGTCCTCGACGTCTTTGAGGACTTTGCCCTTGAGCCGGCATTCGACAAGCGCCTGGTTGTCGGGCTTCACCGTGAAGATGTTGTTCACGCCCCAGTAGACGGTACCGGTCACGGCCGCACATCCTCAGACAACACCCAAGGCCCCATGTACTCAAGCCCGAACTCGCGGGCCCAGGCACGGTAGCGTAGTTCAAGCCGGTCTCGTACAGCGGCGTCCTCTTGAGTCCGTACCGTGAACAGGAATCGGTCGGGGTCTCGGCGGGTAGTGGCGAACAGCCCTCGTTCTTCGAGAACACGCCCCACTTGTCGCCCGACCCCGTCGCGGCTGTCGACCAGCGAGACTTCCGGGCCAAGGTGTCTGGCAAGATCTTTTGCCAAATGGAGATAGTGCGTACACCCCAAGACAACGACATCGACGCCGTCGGCCTTGAACCGGCGCGACCAAGCCGCCAGCTTGGCTTCGCGGTCGGCCTGCGAGGAACCCTTCTCGACGAGGGTGACCAGTTCGGGTGCCGCGTACGCCTTCACCCTGCGCTCGGGCGCGAATTGTCCCACAAGGTTTTCCCAATAGTCGTTTTCAACAGTTCGGGGAGTCGCCAGTACGGCCAGAGTGCCGCTGCCCAAAGACGCGGCGGTCTTGACCGCGGGAACGACTCCGACCACCGGAAGCTCGAGAGCCGTGCGGAGCGCGTCGAGAGCCAGCACCGACGCCGTATTGCAGGCCACCAGCAGAAGTTTGGGCTGATAGCGGGCCACGAGGGCCCGACCCAACTCGACCACGAACGACCTGACCGCTTCGGGGGACTTCTCGCCGTAAGGGAAGTTGGCGTTGTCGGCAACGTAGACCAAAGATTCTAAAGGGAGGTTTTCTTGCAGCCACGAAAGGTAGGGAAGACCGCCGATCCCAGAATCCAGGACGGCCACCGGACGAAAATTCATGACTGCCAGTTTACGTTACTTTTAAGGCCTTGTAAAAGCCGGGGGAAGGTTTTAGATTATTGACATGTTTGCTAATCCATTAATGGACGGCCTGCAGTTCACCAAAGAACCGGCCCCCTTTGTCATCACCATCTTCGGCGCCACGGGCGACTTGACGCGCAAGAAGCTTATTCCGGCACTATTTTCCCTTTTTCTGAAAGGGAACGCCTCGCAATTCAAGATCATCGGTTTCGCCCGCAGGCCATGGACCAAGGAAAGCTTCACGGCCGAGGCGCTGACCATGATCGCGGGCGGACACTTTTCGCAGGTCCCGGCAGCGCAGAAGCAGGCCTTCGTCGAGAAGCTGGACTATGTGAGTTCCACCTTCGGCGACCCGGCGGGTTATGCAAAACTTGCCGAACTGGTCAAACCCTGGGAGGGAAAGCTGTTCTACCTTTCCACACCTCCCGACGATTATCCGACGATTATCGAGAATCTTGGCAAAGTCGGTCTCAACAAGGCAGACCACGGCTACAGCCGCGTGATCGTCGAGAAACCGTTCGGCCGCGATCTGGCGACCGCCAAGGAACTCAACGAGGTTCTTTCGACAGAATTTGAAGAAAACCAGATCTATCGGATCGACCACTATCTTGGAAAAGAGACGGTTCAGAACATTCTTGTGCTGCGCTTCGGCAACGGCATCTTCGAGCCCCTTTGGAACAGCCGCTACATCGACAACATTCAGATCACCGTTGCCGAATCCATCGGAGTGGGAACCCGCGGAAACTACTACGAAAAGTCTGGAACACTCCGCGACATGGTTCAAAACCACATTTTTCAGCTCATGACCCTGTTGCTCATGGACCCGCCTAACGACTTGAGTCCCGACACGGTGAGGACGGAAAAGGTCAAGGTTCTCAAGAGCCTTCGGCCGATTACCTACAAAGACATCAACAAGTACACAGTCCGCGGACAGTACTCGGCGGGCGTGACCCAGGGACAACCCGTCAGGGGCTACCTTGAGGAAGACGGCGTCGCCAAGGATTCCAAGACCGAAACCTTCGTGGCGCTGCAGGTCCACGTCGACACGTGGCGGTGGGAGGGAGTCCCCATCTTCATCCGAACCGGAAAAGGGTTGGGACGAAAGGTCAGTGAAGTGGCCATCACCTTCAAGCAGCCTCCGCTTCAGGTGTTCCGCAACCAGGCGACCGACGGAGGACAGAACCAGCTTGTCCTCCACATTCAGCCCGAGGAAGGTTTCACCTTTCATATCAACGCCAAGATTCCCGGGTACACGACCCAAGTCCGCCCGGTCAACATGGATTTCGCCTACGGCGACGCCTTTGGCGAAGCTACCCCAGAAGCCTACGAGCGCCTTATCCTCGACGCCCTAGTCGGAGACTCGACTCTGTACACGCGGCGTGACGAAATCGAGGCCAGCTGGACGTTTATTACCCGCATCCTTCAAGGCTGGGCCCAAGATCCAAGCCCCATTCCCCAGTACCGTGCCGGGACTGCGGGTCCCGAAGAGGCAAAAGCCCTCACCGCCTCGGTGAACCAGAAGTGGAGAAAACTATGAAGAGCTACGCCGATCCTGTGGCCATTGAACAGCAGCTGAGAAAGACCCAACAGGAAGTTTCCCCCAACGAGGCGAGAACTAACCTGTTCAACCTCGTCGTCTACGTCGACGGCCACGACGACGCCAAACTGACCGACGCCCTGAACTTCCTCCACGGAAAACGGCCGGCCCGCGTCATCATCGTCCGACGCAATGCAGGTGGTGAGACCCGCGCCGACGCGACCGCGCGCTGCGTGACCGACAACGATGACAAGATCCTCTGCATTCAAGAGATTCTCATCAGCTCAGGCGACGACCGAGCCGGGGAGGCGCCCGAGACTTGGACTCCCCTCCTCATCCGGGAAATTCCAGTGTTTGTCTGGTGGTTGGCGGCCCTTGACGGAGCTCCCCTGCCGGAACTTTTCGACGATATCGCCGACAGAGTGTTCGTCGATTCCGCCCTGGCTTCCGATCCCAGGGACTTCCTTGAAAAATTGAGCCGCCGGTTGCCGCAGCTCAAAACGCCTGTCACCGACTTTGCCTGGTCGAGAACAGCCCCGCTTCTCAAGCTCACCGCGCACGCGTTCAACGCGGCCGAAAGACGTCCGCTGCTGGCCGAAATCACGGCTGTCTCGTTCGAAGGCGGCCAGACAGCAGAGGTCGCCCTGTATTTTCAGTGGCTGAAGAACAAGCTTGATTGGACCGGATCGTCGGCGCCCACCGGAAAGGCGTGGTCCCTGGCCGACGAGACGGGAAAGCCTCTTTCGCTTGTGCACCGTCAACCGGCACCGCTGGACCAAGGGTTCACTGTCACGTTTCAAACTCGTTCAGGGGTTGAAATGAAGCTCACCGACAGCCGCCAGGGCTTTGCGGTCGCCGAGGGCACCGGGCTGGACAAATACACGTCGGTCTTCCGCTACCAGGACACTGGAGAAGCCTTGCTGACCGAGGTAGACCGGAACGCCTCCGACCGCCTCTTTTTGGGTCTACTCGGCAGCTGGGGATGAGTCTTTGGACTCTTTGCTGATCGGCGAGGCGATAACCGACTTGCCGTCCGCGGAGAGTTTGTAAACTTGTCCCTTGCTTTCCTTGACGACGGTCAGGGAAGCAAAGCCGATCTCGATCACGGTTCCTTTGAAAATCTTCGAAATGACACGAATCTCGGTCGCGGGGTTAGAAAACAGCCGAGGGGTGAGAGAGTTCATTTCCTGAACGATTTCATTCAGGGCTGCGGTGTCTCGCGACGACGGTTCCACACCGTGCCCCCTTTCTTTTTGAAGTTCCAATTCCAAGGCCTTGTGCTTGGAGCGAAGCGCTTCCAGCTTCCTGAAGATGACAAAATCGGACCCGGCGACCACCTTGACGGGGCCATTTTCTCCGCCAAGCTGTCCGCACTGGAGGGTGTTCTTGACCCAGACCGTGCTGGCGACAATGCGGCCGCCGTCTTCCATGGTGAGGCTTGCATTCGTGTTGACGGTAGCGTGGAGGAGAGCCTTGGTCACATGAACCGTTCCCAGCGCTTCCACTTGGCAACGTTCAATAAACAGCGCCTTGACGCTTCCGCCGGCACGGACCAGACCGGGCTTCTTGCCGATGATGCCACCGTCGCACGCCAGGTCTCCATGGCACATCACCTCGGACGCATCGAGGGGCCCCTTGACAGTGATCCCCCCTCCGGCGACGAGCCGAAACCCGTCGCTGACCACGCCTTTGATGATCACTGACCCTGGAAAAACCAGATTTCCGGTTCCGTAGCCTACGCCGGCATCGAGTTCCAAGGTGTCGGCCACGTCAAACACGTCGCCTTCGAGGGTGAAACGGCCAGCGATGCGGGAAAACACCTTTCCGTGGGCAAACAGCGTGTGGGTCCCGGGCTTCAGGTGCTTGATGTCCTTCTTTCCGGCGGGAATTTCGTTGCCGTACACCGTTATTCCCGGGGTTCCGGGACGGGGAAGGATGCCGACGGCCAGGAGTTCGCCCTTCTTGACGAAGACAAACGGCGAATACTCCTTGAAATCGACTTGAGCGCCACCCTTGTCTTGAAAATGATGCTCATAAAACCTGGGTTCCAGCTT
>CAYYUZ010000014.1:0-9621 GCA_964475005.1 uncultured Spirochaetales bacterium | reverse complement strand
CTTGAGCGCCACCCTTGTCTTGAAAATGATGCTCATAAAACCTGGGTTCCAGCTTCAGAAACGCGGGCCGTTCGGCCTTGGGCAAGCGTCCCCGCGCGATCACTACCTTTTCTGGGGAGGGGTGGCCTGTGTTGAACCTGAACATGGCGTCCTGGATCTCACGTTCCAGAAGACACGACCCGAGGCTGCTGGCATTAAGTGACTCCTCAAGATCCGTCCAGACCAGAAGTCTCCCTTGGGCCTCGGTGCCATGATAGAACGTTCCCCAAGCCACCATGGCGTCTTCGGAAACCGACACTTCCACGCGAGGACCTCCGTCGGATCCTCCGAAAGAGAACAAGATAGGGCGTTCTTCATCGGGCATGACCGCCCTCCTTCTTCTTGTATCGGCATAGAAGGTGTCCTTAGGGCAAAAAAAAACGGCCCAAAGGCCGTTGTGTCCGCGAGGACCAGTCTGAGAACTTCAGGCTGGGGAGATCGCGTCTGAGGGGCACTCGCTTTCGCAGGCGCCACAGTCAATGCAGATATCAGCGTTGATCGTGTAGATGTCGCCCTCGGAAATCGCCTCAACCGGGCAGACATCCTTGCAGGCACCACAGGCTACACACGCGTCGGAAATCTTGTAAGCCATTAAGGCCTCCTTCACAGTCCTGGATTTATTGTAACAGCGTTCACAAAAAAGAGCAAGTCATCGGATTCCCACGGGGCTGGATTTTGTAAAATCCGTGCAACCTTTGGCTTGTCGAAAGAAAAGAAATCAGGGACAATCTTGCCATGCACATCGTCGAGAGTACAGACGAATTCTACGACTTGATCCGGACTGGCCGCCCTTTGGTGAGCTGTTTCAACGCCCAATGGTGTGGAGACTGCCACTTCTTGAAACCGGCTTACCCCGACTTGGAGGCCCGGTTTTCGGGTCGAGTGGAGTTTGTCATGGTCGATATCGATGATTTGCCTGATGTGGCCCGGGCGCACGAGGTTTCGGGCATTCCCAGCTTTATTATTTTTGCTTCGGGCCGTGAAACCTTCAGACTTGTAAATCCACGACGAAAAACAAAGGAAGAGGTGACCGACTTTCTCGAGAAAGGGTTACTCCTCGTTCCGCGGTCCAAGGAGACTCCATGAAACTCAGCTACCACAACCTCGATCAGACTAAAGCGGGCAAAAAGCTCCTGAAAGGGACCAAGGCAGCGAAACTGAAATCCCTGCTAACGGCTGACCGGGTGGCGACGTGTTCTGTGGCCGCCGCCTGCGGCTGGACGTACAACTATGCGGCGAAGTCCGTCGATTCTGCGGCCCTCGCCCTCCTGGCCGAGTTGGCCGAAGAACAGCAAGTGGTTGCCAAGTACCGAACCATCCTAGACGGAGCCTGGGCCAACGTCGGTGAAAACCGCATGGTGTTGCATCACTTGACTCGGGGCCAGGCGGGAAAGCCTGTCGTCCATCAGGGCAAGGATTTGGGGGCGTTTTACGTTGAGCAAAGCAAAAACATCGCTGAATTTGCCGCCAAGGTTCACAAGGGAACATTGAAAGGAAGCACGGGCAAGAAGTTTACGACTGTTGTCCAAATCGGCATTGGCGGTTCTGATCTGGGACCGCGGGCCATGATGCTGGCGCTTGAGAACTGGGTGACGGCCGAGAAGAAGAAACTTCTGATGGCCGCCCGCTTCATCTCGAATGTAGACCCTGACGACGCTTCCAACGTCCTGGCGTCCGTCAACCTGGAAGCGACACTTTTTATTCTGGTATCAAAATCTGGAACCACTCAAGAAACGCTTGCCAACGAAAACTTCGTCCGCGAAGGCCTGACCAAGGCCGGGTTGGTGGCCGACAAACATATGGTTGCCGTCACCAGCGAGACCAGTCCGCTGGCCAACAATTCGCGTTACCTGGCAAGCTTCTACATAGACGATTTCATTGGAGGGCGCTACTCGTCGACCTCGGCCGTTGGCGGCGTGGTCTTGAGTCTGGCCTTCGGTCCTGACGTGTTTTCCCGGTTTTTGGCGGGCGCCCACCAAGCCGATCTGGCCGCTCTGGAAACCTCTCCGTTGAAAAATGCCGCTCTTCTCGACGCTCTCATCGGCGTTTGGGAACGCAATGTTCTCGGTCTGCCCTACACCGCGGTGCTTCCCTACTCTCAGGCCCTGAGCCGGTTTCCTGCCCACCTCCAGCAGCTCGACATGGAATCGAATGGAAAGAGCGTGAACCGGGCCAACAAGAAGGTCAAGTATTCCACAGGACCGGTGATCTTCGGTGAACCCGGCACCAACGGCCAGCACAGTTTTTACCAGCACCTTCACCAGGGAACCGACATCGTTCCGTTGCAGTTTGTCGGATTTCTGGAAAGCCAGGGCGGCCAGGACGTGGTGAGTGAAGGTTCCACGAGCCAAGCCAAGCTCAACGCGAACCTGGCCGCCCAGATCGTCGCCTTTGCCAAGGGTTCGAAAAACGAAAACCCCAACAAGAATTTTGCGGGCGGTAGGCCTTCCAGCCTTCTGGTCAACCGCAAGCTGACCCCGGAAGCCCTCGGCGCCCTCTTGGCACACTTCGAGAACAAGGTCATGTTTCAGGGTCTGCTTTGGAACATCAACTCCTTCGACCAGGAAGGTGTCCAGCTGGGCAAGGTGCTTACCAAAGCCGTGTTGGCCAAGGGCGATATGGACGGGGCCCTAAAGGCCTACGCCAAACTGCTCGGCGTCTAGAACCCGCCTGACAAGCCGCGGGTCAGAAGTTCCCAAGCCGCTGTTTCGTCGGGACAACGCGAACACTCATTGACCCAGCGCCGCATGTCGGCAACCTCGTCTGACAAACGTGTCTTCAGGTCGGCAGGTTCCCCGACGGCAAGAGGATTCCCCCTCCCCACCCCAGGGCAATTCTCGACGGGAGGGACAAAAGACCAAGTTTGGGTGACTTGACCGACTCCTGGGTCGTCGACCTCCCTGGTGAGCGGCGAAAGGGCGCAAACCAGGGGCTTGTCATGGGGATGAAGGGAGCAAAGGCCACGGTACACACCGGCCGCGTCAAGATCGTTGACGAGAAACGGGCACTGCGCCAGAGGACGGGAGCGGAAACGTATCCGCGGCCGCCACGCAAAGCGGCCCTGACCCACAGGTTCGCGGACCAGTGTCACTAGCCCACGGGTCCTGAGTTCCGCCACCGAGCGTAGGCCCAGGTGCCGCATCAAGAGCCTCAGGTCGTGAAGGGTCAAGCGAACGGTTTGCGCCCCGGTGCAGCAGTCACCGCAACAGGTGCAGGCGAATCGAGGTCCGCCCGCGGGAACCTCGACCATTCTACTTCTTCTGGCCTTGAGCCGCCACGCCGGCAATTTTTGCCTGAATTTTGGCCTGATCACCAACGTAGTAATCCTTGATGTACTTGAGGTTCTTGTCGAGCTCAAAAACAAGGGGAACCGCGGTCGGAATGTTCAGCTCCGCAATGTCGGCGTCGCTGACGCCCTTGAGGTGCTTGACCAGGGCCCTCAGCGAGTTCCCGTGCGCACCGATGATGATCTTCTTGCCGGTCAGAAGCTGCGGGACGATTTCAACGAACCAGTAGGGGAGAACCCGTGCAACGCAATCCTTGAGGCACTCGGTCAACGGGAGTTCCTCGGGCGCCACATCGGCGTACCGCGGATCCTTGGAAGCAAGCATGGGGCTGTCTGCTGGCAAAGGCGGCGGCGGAACGTCGTAGCTTCGGCGCCATTGCTTGAACTGGACGTCGCCGTACTTGGCCAGAGTGTCGGCCTTGTCCAAACCTTGGAGAGCGCCGTAATGCCGCTCGTTCAGCCTCCAGGTCTTCTTCACGGGAATCCACAGGAGGTCCATCTTGTCCAAAACGGTGTTAAGCGTCTTGTTGGCCCGGCGGAGCACCGAGGTGTAGGCCAAGTCGAAGACATAGCCTTCCTTCTTGAGGACCTCGCCGGCCTCAATGGCTTCTTCCACGCCCGAGGAGGCCAAATCCACATCCACCCAGCCGGTGAACTTGTTTTTCAGGTTCCACTCACTCTCACCGTGGCGAACCAGAACGATCTTGTACATGCGTGCACTCCTTGAAAATTACGAGGATATTTTATCGGTATTAGGAGTGAGATTCAACCGTCTCTCCCGCAAGGACCGCGGCCACCTGGCGGTCCGAATCTGACAAGTCAAGCGCCAGCAGTTGGTCACGGGGAACCCAGCGAAGTTCCTGGTGCTCGGTCAGACGGAACTCGCGGCCCAGCAGCGTCGTCTCCCAAGCCTCCAGGCGGTAGCTCTTGGACTGATTCTGAAAGCCACCCACGAACAGCAGACGGCCGATCGAAACCGGCACCGCCAATTCCTCGGCGAATTCTCTTGCCAGGGCCTTTTCCGCGGTCTCGCCTAGCTCCTGCTTTCCACCGGGAAACTCCCACTTGCCCCCCTGGCTTCCGCCGGGGTTGCGCCGGGCCACTAGAAATCGCCCGGCCTCTTCGACAATGCCGCAGAGGCTGAGGCGGGACTTCAAAGGAAGACCACCGCCGGCGAGAAGAAATGGATGATGCCGAAGGTGAGACACAAAACTCCGACGATGATCTTGTTACTCATCAGAAAATCCTCGATCTTCGCCGCCTGGGCGTCTTCGGGTTTGCGGTAGTATTCGAGCACGAGGATGGTCCCCCCGAGGAGAGCCGTCACCGAGGGGAAAAGATCGCCGAGGAAGATCTGGTCGCCGGGAAGGACAAAAATGAGGGCGAGAAACCCCGAAAGAAACGTCAGGACCCCCAGGAAGCCCTTGATCAGCCGGTTTTCGAAAGGCTGGAACCACGCATCCCATTCACCCAAAGAGCGTTTGAGCCCAGCCCTGGCCAGGACCAAACCCGAGGTAACGTTGAAGAACACCAGCACAAAGTAGATCTGGACCATGGTACCTCCGACTATAGCTGTCCGAGTCTCAACGCGCAAGCCGCCGAAGTGCGCGCCAACGCAGCCGGAAGTTCGTCGGCCGTGAACCAGCCCGATCGCGTCGCAAGCTCTCGCCCGGCGGCGCCGTGGAGAGCCACAGCGGCAACGGCAGCCTCAAAGGCGCTAAGTCCCCTGGCCAACAGAGCCCCGACCACACCGGCTAAACAATCTCCGCTGCCTCCGGTACCCAGTGCCGCGTTGGGTCCGTCCCAAACGGCCCGCCGTCCGGAACCCACAATCCACGTGGCAGCTCCCTTGAGCACCACGACCACTCCCTGGGCCTGCGCCAAGGACTCGGCTTCGGCGACCGTGGCGGCGGTGAATTCACCAAGCCTGAGAAATTCGCCGGGATGCGGCGTCATTACCACCGGAGCTCTTCTTCGTGCCGGCCGGAGAACCGACCAAGCCCACAGACCGTCGGCATCAAGAACCAGCGGAAGGTCGGTCGACCAAAGGCGGCTCAAGAGCGCCACGCGGTCTTCGCCCCGGCCCCAACCGGGTCCCGCCACCCAGGCATCGTAGCGCGCTGCCCGCGAAATCAGATCTTCTGGAGTCCGCACTTGGAACGCAGGCACCTGGGGCGCGATCAGTCCCAACAGTTCAGAGTCGACGCCGAGGCTCACCAAACCGGCTCCTGCGGCGGCGGCAGAGCGGGAGGCCAGGATCAAGGCTCCCGTCATGCCATGTGCCCCTCCCAAAAGAGCCACATGGCCACGTTTTCCCTTGTGATCCCAACGACTGACCTGGGGAAGAAGCTCGGGCAGATCCGCCTCCTCAATCAGGTCGGCCGAAGACTCGGCTTCACGGGGAAACGCCAGGGGAACCGCGACAATCGTGCCTGCCGCGGCCCTGGCGCCCGGGTAGAAACAAAAATCTTTAGGCCAGCCAGGACTCAGGGTCAACCGGGCGGTCACGACGGCTTGGGCGGACCAGCCTTCCCAAAGCCCACTGGGAACGTCGACCGCCACTACTGGCTTGTTAAGCTCTTGCCTGAGGCTCTCAAGCTGACGCAGCAGTTCCTCTCGTTCAGCCCGGAGCTTGCCCGTCAGCCCAGCGCCAAAAATACCGTCCACCCAAACGGCCGCCGCTTCAAGCGCATGCTTGGCGTTCGCATCGGGCCAGGTCCCAAGGGGAATTCCAACCTTCTGAGCCACTTGGGTTTGCCAGACACAAGACTCAGAATGGGGTGGGAGCACAGAGACGACGGTGACCTTTCGGCGTCCTCGAAGGAAAGCCTGTCTGGCCATAACCAAGGCGTCTCCTCCATTGTTTCCCGGCCCGGCCAAGTAGACGACGGGGCCTTCGGCCAGAACCCCCTCCTCGAACAGTCCTTCCAATCGATCTTGAAGCCGAATTCCGGCTTCTTCCATCAAAAGGAGGGACGGGTAGGTGAACTCCGTTTCGGCCTGCTTGTCGGCGGCCAGCGCCGCGCGGCTAGAAACCAGTTTGCGCATACGTGCCCAGCAGTTTGTCACTCCGCCACCAAGCCAGTTCGGCGCGGTTCCCGTCGCTCAAAAATCCGACCAAAATGCCTGTGCGGGTAACGGCGAACTGCGCGAACTCGGCATCGGCGCCGTGAAGCTCGACGTTTCTTTCCAAGGCGGTGGAGCCGTCGGCTCGGCAGACTAGGAACCGCTGACTTCCCGCTTCGGGTGAGCTCAGAAAGAAATCCAGCCCGCCCGAGCTGAGTCCGACATAGTCGAAGGGCCGGTCACCGAGCGGTTCCGACGACTCCCCCTTGGCCTTCTGCCTCTTGAGAACCGGCAAGGCGTACGAGTTCTTGTACGCGTGCGACGGCAGGTCGTAGATCCATATCCGGCTCTGCGCCAGTTGGATTCCCGAAGCGGTCCGGGTCGTCAGATCCTGGGTCGCCTGGTAGTAGTCGATCTTGACGTGAAGGAGATGCTGCTTCCAGTCGACCATCACGGATTCCAGCTGAGGAATGTAGAGTTTGGCCGCGCCGCCCTCGGGCTGCGGCAACGCATCGTAAGCGAGCACGGTTTTCTCGACAGGGTTGCCCGAGGCGTCATACCACCAGACGGCCCACCCCTTGCCGGCCCGGCAGATCACCACCAACTCCCCTGCCTGCGTCACCGTCAGTGACTCAACGTCGGGAAACGGTGTTCCCCCGATGCCCTCTTGCCCCAGAAAGTCGAGAAACTTTCCGTCGCGGTCGAAACGAAGGATGCGGCTTTGAAGAACGACTTCCAGCGTGGCATCCTGCGTCCGGCGTTCGGCCGGAACGCGGTCTTCGACGTAGAGTTGGTTTTGGTCCGTCAGGGCGATCTCTCCCAACTCGTTGAACGGATAGGAGAAGGAACGCCTGTTCTTGACCTGGTCGGAGGTCGCGGCGCTGCCCACGGCGCTCACCAGGGCCGGCGTCGGATTGGACTCGGGATTGTAGAACAAGGTCAGCAGGTCGCCGTAGCTTGAAAACTCCATGACCTTCCTGGCGTTGCCGTCTGAGACCAGCACCAGCCCGTTGTAGAAGAGAAAGCGGTCGCGTTCGGGCGAGGTCTGATCCGCCCTTTGAAAAAGGTCGATCTGGTCTTCCAGCGCGCCTAGTTCCAGGGGAAACAGGGTCTCCTTGGGCATCAGTTGAGGAACCCCTGGAGCACACGAGACGGCAAGAATCACAAGGGCTCCCGCCAGACCGAACGACGAACGAAACTTCATCAATCCAGGATACTCGCCGCCCCCGGACCGGTCAATCGAGCGCCTTGACCGCTGATTGCTCTTCCTTATACATTGACTGTCATGAACCTCCTGAACCTTTTTTTCGGATCGAAGCTCGAACGCGATCTGAAGCAACTCCTCCCCATCCTGCACCTGATCAACGCCAAAGAGGCCTGGGCTGTCGCTCTCAAGGCCGAGGAGTTCCCGGTTCTGACTCAGTCCTTCCGAGAGAGGTTTCACAAGGGCGAAACTCTCGACGAGCTTCTTCCCGAAGCCTTCGCCCTGGCGCGGGAGGCCGCACGCCGCACCTTGGGCGAAAGACCCTACGATGTCCAGCTGTTGGGAGGAGTTGTCCTTCACCAGGGCAAGATCATGGAAATGAAAACCGGAGAGGGAAAAACCTTGTCTTCGGTGGCGGCGGCCTACCTGAATTCGCTGCCAGGTCTTGGCGTCCACATGGTTACCGTGAACGATTATCTGGCCGAGCGCGACGCCAACTGGATGAAACCCGTCTACGACTACCTGGGAGTAACCGTCGGATGGGTCCTTTCGGCCATGGATCCGGAAGCTAGGCAGCCTCACTACCTGGCCGACATCACCTACGCCACCAACAACGAACTGGGGTTTGACTACCTGCGCGACAATATGCGGTGGGACCTCTCCAAGAAGGTTCAGCGGGTTCCCAACTACGCCATCATCGACGAGATTGACTCGATTCTGATCGACGAAAGCCGGACTCCCCTCATCATTTCGGGTGCCGTCGAAGACGATACGGCTAAGAATTTCCAGGCCGTCGATCCCCTTGTTGATTTCATGATCGAGTGCGAAAAGGACCCCAAGACCAGGGACTATCCCGAAGAAGCCGAACTGCTCAAGGGTGACTACAAGCTCGACGAGAAGGGCAAACGGATCATGTTTACCGATGCGGGCATGAACAAGGTCGAAACCCTGCTTCAGCAGCGCAAGCTCATCACCGGCTCGCTCTTCGCCAGCGAAAACTTTGAGTTCATCCACTATTTCACCCAGGTGCTCAAGGCCCACAAACTCTTCCACAAGGAAGTCGACTACGTGGTTCAGGAAGACAAGGTCGAAATCGTCGACGAATTCACAGGGCGCATCCTTCACGGCCGACGGTACTCCGAGGGCCTCCACCAGGCTATCGAAGCCAAGGAAAAGATCCGTGTCGCCGACCACAATAAGACAGTGGCGACGATCACCTTTCAGAACTACTTTCGTCTGTACAAGAAGCTGTCGGGCATGACCGGAACGGCCGACACCGAGGCCAAGGAATTCAACAAGATCTACAACCTCGACGTCGTGGTGATCCCCACCAACCGTCCGGTTTCCCGCGCCGACGAAGACGACACCATCTACTTCAACGAAGAGTTCAAGTTCGCCGCGATCACCGATGAGATCGTGAAGGCTCAGAAGAAAGGGCAACCGGTCTTGGTCGGAACCGTCAGCATCGAAAAGAGCGAGAAGTTGTCGGCATTCTTGATGCGAAAGGGCGTGCGTCACGAGATCCTGAACGCCAAGAACCACGCCCGCGAGGCGCTCATCATCGCCGAGGCCGGAGCCGAGGGCTCGGTCACCATCGCCACCAACATGGCCGGCCGCGGTACAGACATCAAGTTGGGTGGCAACCCCGAATTTCGCGCCCGCCGGAAGGCCGGCACCGACGCCGAGCTCGAGGTCTACCAGCAGATCCTTGCCAAGGAGCTTGAGGACACCCGAAAAGACTACGACAAGGTGAAGTCGCTCGGGGGGCTCTTGGTCATCGGCACCGAGCGCCACGAGAGCCGGCGCATCGACAACCAGCTCCGGGGGCGTTCGGGCCGACAGGGCGACCCTGGACGCTCGCTGTTCTTCGTTAGCCTTGACGACCAACTAATGCGCCTGTTCGCCAACGACAACGTGCGCAACATGATGGGCAAGTTGGGTATGGCCGGCGGCGAGCCGCTGAACCACCCTTGGCTCACCAAGAGCCTCGAAAACGCGCAGAAGAAGGTTGAGGACCGCAACTTCG
>CAYYUZ010000013.1:28597-48172 GCA_964475005.1 uncultured Spirochaetales bacterium | reverse complement strand
GAGGGCAGCCTAAGAGAAAACGGGGATCGGGAGCTTGACGCAACTCATAGGAGCCGAAAGGAAGATCTTCCTGGGGAAAAGAAAAGGTATATTTCACTAGGGAGAACCAAGGAAAAAGCTGCTCAGCGGCCAGAATCGCCTCGGGCTCGCTCGCGCTTGGCTGTTTCCTTTTTTGTTCGCGTGCCATACTTTGAAGTCAGGTGGTTTTTTGTGTTGCCCAACCGTCAACGTCGCCGGAATGTTCAACGAGCATCCCCTTCGAATCCTAGACCCTCTACAAGTTCGCGACTGACACAAATCGCCTTTGCGGTGTTCTTGGTTTTATGCTTGGTGGCTGTCGGGTGGCGGATCTTTCGGCCTTTGCTTTGGCCCAAGCTCCACCACGAGACACCCAAGCAGACCAGTACCCGCATGTTCGACGACAACTCCTTTTTGAGGTGAGATCAACCCATCGAGTACAGGCCGACCTTGTTGCCTTCGGTGTCGGCGAAGAAGGCGTAGTGCCCCATGCTCGGGATTTCGGTTTTGCCCTGAAGCACCTTGCCGCCGGCGGAGGTAACCCTGTCGAGGACGGTCTGCAGGTTGGCCCCACCGTTCAGGTAGACTAGCGAGCCCGCAGTCGAGGTCGGCACGTAGCCGTCGGCCTTCACGATGGCGCCGCCCACGCCGTTGTCGCGGTCGTGGGGCAGAATGCCCATCATTCCGGCTCCCATGGGCATTTCAGGCATCTCGTAGTCAAAGATTCTCGAATAGAACTTCTTGGCCCGCTCGAAATCGATCACAGGAATTTCGAACCAGCTCGCCGCATGCGTTACTGTCTCCATCGTGTCCTCCTTGGCCAATTCTGAGTCTGGTAGTCAGGAAATGCAAGAGAGGTTCTTCCCTGTCGACCCCTTATCTGACAAAATGCCGCTATGAGTCGATCCGACCGTGTTGCCGCTTTCCGTTTGGCCTTGAGCCAGCGCATTCTGATCCTTGACGGGGCCATGGGGACCGAGATCCAAAAGTATCCCCTGAGCGAGGCCGACTTCCGGGTCGCCCGTTTCCAGGCCTACGTGAAGAACCTCAAAGGCGACAACGATTTGCTGACGTTGACGCGGCCCGACGTCATCACAGCCATTCACGAAAGCTATCTAGCGGCTGGTGCCGACATTCTGGAGACCAACACGTTCAACTCGACCAAGGCCAGCCAGGACGACTACGGCACCAGCGATCTGGTGTTTGAACTCAACCGCGAGGGCGCCAAACTTGCCCGTCAAGCTGCCGACCGCTGGACCGAAAAGACGCCGAACAAGCCTCGGTGGGTGGCCGGTGTTCTGGGACCAACCAGCAAGACCCTTTCGCTTTCACCCGACGTCAACGACCCAGGCTACAGGGCCACGAGCTTCGACGCCCTGGTCGACGACTATGGCAAAGCGGTCAGAGGGCTTTGTGAAGGCGGTGCCGATCTCATTCTCATTGAAACTGTGTTCGACACGCTCAACGCCAAAGCCGCCGTCTACGCGGTCCTGAAACACAACGAGGCCACCGGCGACGAGCTTCCTATCATGCTTTCGGGCACCATCACCGACGCTTCGGGACGCACGCTTTCGGGGCAAACGGCCGAGGCGTTTTGGTACAGCCTGCGCCACGCCAACCCCGTCAGCGTGGGGCTGAACTGCGCGTTGGGAGCGGATTTATTGAGGGCGCACGTGGCTGATCTGGCGCGCGTCGCCGAGGTGCCGGTTTCTGTCCACCCCAACGCGGGCCTGCCCAACGAGCTGGGGGGCTACGATCACTCTCCGGAGTTCATGGCCGAAATTTTGGGGGAGTTCGCCCGCTCCGGCCTGGTCAACATTGTGGGAGGCTGCTGCGGCACCTCGCCCGAGCATATCCGGCAAATTGTCGAGGCCGTGGCGCCATTTCCGCCGCGGAAGCTTCCCGCCGATCCTCATACCTTGCGTTTGGCCGGGTTGGAGCCTTGCGTGATTGCCGACGACAGCTTGTTCGTCAACGTCGGTGAGCGGACCAACGTCACCGGCAGCCGCAAGTTCAGCCGCCTTATCGTTGAGAAAAAATACGTCGAGGCTCTCGAAGTGGCCCGCGAGCAGGTGGAAAACGGCGCCCAGGTCATCGACGTTAACCTCGACGAGGCGCTGTTGGACTCCGCCGCCGAAATGCACACCTTCCTCAACCTTGTGGCCTCGGAGCCCGATATCAGCCGAGTGCCCGTCATGATCGACAGTTCGAAGTTCAGCGTCATCTTGGCAGGGCTCAAATGCGTTCAGGGCAAGGCCATCGTCAACTCCATCAGCCTCAAGGAAGGACAGGAGAGCTTCCTCGCGCAAGCCCGTGAGGTCCGCCGCTTCGGGGCCGCCGTGATTGTCATGGCCTTCGACGAGAAGGGTCAGGCCGACACCAAGGCGCGCAAGGTTGGCATCTGCGAGCGGGCCTACCGAATTCTTGTCGACCAGGTGGGCTTTCCTCCCGAAGACATCATTTTCGACCCCAACATCTTCGCCATCGGCACGGGAATCGAAGAGCATCGCCACTACGCCGTCGACTTCATCGAAGCGCTGGCCGAGCTCAAGATTAAACTTCCTCACGCCAAGTATTCAGGCGGCGTCAGCAACGTCAGCTTCAGTTTCCGCGGGAACAACCCCCTCCGCGAGGCGATTCACGCCGTCTTCCTCTATCACGCCATTCGCGCAGGCCTCACCATGGGAATCGTGAACGCCGGTCAGTTGGCCCTCTATGACGATCTTGAGCTCAGCCTGCGCGAACTTGTCGAAGATCTTGTGCTTGACCGAGACCCCGACGCCACCGAAAGACTTCTCGACGCCGCCGACAGGTTCACCGCGACCGAGGGCAAGACGGAAGACCTCAGTTGGCGTGAAAAGCCCGTGAATGACAGGCTGAGCCACGCCCTCGTGAAGGGGTTGTCCGCGTGGATCGAAGAGGACGTTCTCGAAGCATTGAAAGGCTATGATAAGGCGCTCTCGGTCATCGAAGGCCCCCTCATGGACGGGATGAACGTGGTTGGCGGGCTCTTCGGCGAGGGTAAAATGTTCTTGCCGCAGGTGGTCAAATCGGCGCGCGTCATGAAGGCCGCCGTCGCCGTCCTCCTCCCTTTTATCGAAGCGCAAAAACTGGGGAACGTCGGCGCCAAGGGCAAAATCCTGATGGCCACCGTCAAGGGCGACGTCCACGACATCGGTAAAAACATCGTTGGCGTGGTTTTGGGCTGTAACAACTACGACATCGTCGATCTTGGGGTCATGGTTCCTTGCGAAGAGATCTTGAGGATCGCCAAGGAGCAGAAGTGCGACGTGATCGGCTTGTCGGGACTGATCACTCCCAGTCTCGAGGAGATGGTCCACGTCGCCAGCGAGATGGAGAGGCTGGGGTTCACCCTGCCGCTGCTGATTGGCGGGGCGACGACCAGCAAGGTGCACACCGCCATCAAGATCGCCCCCGCGTACTCCGGACCCGTCGTCCATGTGAAAGACGCTTCGCTGGCCGTCACCGTGGTCCAGAAACTGCTTTCACCCCAGGCTCGCCCCGACTATGAGAAGGAACTCGCCGCCGAACACGCCCGGGTCCGCGAGGAGAAGGCCGCGCGCAACGACCAAAAGGAGTACCTCCCCCTCGCCGAAGTCCGGGGCCTTGGACTGAAGACAGACTGGAGCACGTACAAGCCGCCCAGGCCAAAATTTAACGGTGTTAAATATTATCACCGTTTAAATTTAACGGCGTTAAGCGAACTCATCGATTGGACGTATTTTTTTTGGCAATGGCAAATGCCGGTCAACTACCCCGAAATCCTCACCGACGCTAAATTTGGTGCCGAAGCGGTCAAGTTGTTGGCCGACGCCAAGCGCCTGCTGGCCGACATCGTCGAAAACGAACGCTACGAGGTGCGGCTTGCGCTGTTTCAGCTGCCGGCGGACCGCGATGAACAGGATTTGGTGACCGTTTACCACGACGAGGCGCGGACCCAGGTAGCGGGGAAATGGGCCTTCCTCCGCCAGCAAAAGAAGAAGGAGCGGAGTTCGACCTACCTTTCGTTGGCCGACTACGTGGCGCCAAAGTCCTCAGGGGTAGAGGATTGGATCGGCGGTTTCGCGGGCTCGGTGTTCGGCGCCGACGAATTCGCGGCGGGGTTTGAAAAGGCAGGTGATGATTACACGGCCATCTTGGTCAAAATCCTCGCCGACCGGCTGGCCGAGGCCAGCGCCGAATGGGTTCACCGAACAATGCGCCGAGACCTGTGGGGCTACGCTCCGAACGAAAACCTGTCGAACGCCGATCTCTTCAATGTCAAATACAGGGGGATTCGGCCCGCCCCCGGTTACCCGCCGTGTCCCGACCACCACGACAAGCTTGTCCTTTTTGACATCCTCAAACCCGAAACCCTCGGTATCCAGCTGACCACAAGCTGGATGATGAACCCTGGCGCCAGTGTGTGCGCCTTCGTGTTCAGCCACCCCGAGTCGACCTACTGGGCCTTGGGCAAGATCGAAAAGGATCAGGTGATCGACTGGGCCAGGCGCAAAGGAATCGACCTCAAGACCGCCGAAATGCTCTTGGCACCGACGCTGGCGTACTAACCGAAGTTCCCCATCTTTCCGTCATTCTTCTCGCAAAGGCCCGGCTTCGTGTTGACAAAACAAGTCAACATTGATAGTGTTTTCTTGGAACTACTAATGAATACAAAATAAGTTAATCAATATATATCTTGTCCACTAATTGGGCGGTTTTCACCGACGTTCAAGTTGAGAGCCGGGAGGGGCAAAAAATGGCAGGTCAGGGTGCGACTTCCGATTCCATGGTCGTAGACTTCAAAAGGAAGTTTTCCTCGATTTTTGCGCAATTCGACAATTTTGATCTGAAGAATCTGCTTCTGGAGTTCTATGCGGTCTGGGATTCCCGCGAACGATTGCTTGAGGCGCTCCCGTTTCTGGTTTCCGACCTGCAACTCCTCTGTGATTTCCACTACGTCGTTCTTAGTCCAACCGTTTTGAACCAGTGCAAAACCTTGATTTCCGCTTATCCTGGCGTCGAGTCGAAAGAGGAGATTCCGACCGCGGTTCGACCTTTGAGCCAGACGACGCTCGACCTCTTTCGCCGTCCTCTTCTGACGCCTACCGATTACAATCTGATGACCTCGCTGGTCCAGTCCCACCGCTCGTCCGATTCTGTGGAATTTCGCAGATGCCTGGATCATCGCAATCGGGAGTATTTCAGGTACGAAATCCTTTTTGAGCTTCGCGCCGCCTTCTACTGTGCAAAATACATTCTTTCTCACCGTGAGCTGATCGACACAGAACCCGATCTGGCCGACTGGGCACACGCTCTCTTTCAAGAACAGGGTCCTTTGTTGAAGATGCACGTTTTCCGGAAGATGAACTGGGCGGTTCGGCTTCGCAAGAGTCTCAATGGCTCCCAGGACGCTTATCGCAACAGCGAATTTGACTTCGAGAAGCTCCTCCTCCAGGTGGGCGAGGTGCTCGGCCCCAGCGGCGAGATCTTCTACGATCACGCCCGAGCCCTCTACAACTGCGAACGGTGGCTTGGCGTCACCCGGGTCGATTTGGTCGTCAAGCACCTCTCGATCAAACGGCCCGAGCTTCAGAGCCGGCTCAAAGAAGCCTTTGTGAAATGGAAGGATTGTCTCGTGGAGATGCACGATGCGCGGAGGCAATTGTGGAACCTTGCCTTCTCGTCCAAAGAGGATCTGGTTCTAGAAGAGCCGCTCTACGAAGAAATTCTGATTTCGATTGGTATGTACGGCGATTTCATGGGGACTCTGACTATGGTCAAGGATCTGATGAAAAGGGTGAGAGAAACAGGGAACGTCAGGCTGTTCGCCCAGCTCAACGGGCTCCTCTTAAGACGGCTTCTGGGCGGGATTCGCAAGTATCAGTGCTGGGGGCAGGGAGAGTTCATCAACACCGAGAAAGTCATCCAGGTTCTGACTTTGGAAATCACTCTTGAACTTCAGCAGTATCTCAGGTCGGCACCGCCGCGAGGCCAGTACCTTCCCCTCGAAGTCTTTCTTGCCGCCGTCGTCGTCTACCGCGAACTTCTCCTGATTCTGTTTGAAGAGAAGAACCGAGACCACGTGAAAGCCAGCGAACGCGACCTTCTGGCCGAAACGCCTTCCCTGCCCAACAGCATGTTCCTTTTCGACAAGAAGCTGATGCTGAGTTCCACCGGGGCGAAGATCCGGTTGGTCCCGAACGAACAAACCTGGGAACCCTACGTCGCCCACTACCAATTTCAGCCGGGCAGCCTCACGCGGATTTTTGAGTCGGGTTCCGACCTTGCCTTGGACAAGCTCAACACTTGGCTCACCCTCGGATTGATGGAAGAAACCGCGCACGCGGCGTCGTGAAGTTCCTTTCCTACCGGGGCTGAAAGATAAATTTTTGTTATTCCCGACTTTCGTGGTGTCATCTTTGTCGTTCGTGGTAGTTATAAGACGGAATGAAAACACCTTTCCTCGTTGGGCTCTTTCTTTTCCCCTGGCTAGCCTTTGCCGTGGGGACCGACCCCGCCTCGATTTCCGTCAGTGTGGTCGACCAGGAACTGGAAACGCCCCTTGAGGGGGTTCGCCTCGAAATCTCGGGCACCGCTAATCGGTTCTTCACCGATGCCCAGGGCTTGGCCACGGTGACGCTTCCGGCCTCGGACCGTTTGCTCCTGGTGGCACAGCTTCCAGGGTACGAGACCAAGAAACTCGCCGTCAAACCCGGGGAGCACGTCGTCGTGAAATTGCTCCTTTCGGGCGTAGTCGAAGGCCACGAACTTGTGGTGGAACGCGAGAAGCCTCAGAAGTCCGACTCGCAACCGGGAGTCTCTCAGTCAGTGTCCAAACAGAAGATCAAGGACACCGCCAAGATCGGCATTGTGGAAGACGCCCTGAACTCGATCAACACTCTGCCCGGCGTCGGCTACACGCGTTCGTTCGGAGGAAGACCGTCGATTCGGGGAGGCGACCCCAACGAGACCACGGCGACGCTCGACGGGGCTTACGTGCTCTACCCTTACCACTGGGGTGGGGCGTATTCGATCTTCAACCCCGACATGGTCGACTCGGTCAAGCTTTCCGACGGCATCCTGTCGGCGCGTTATGGGCAAGTCCTCTCGGGGCTTCTTGAAGTCAACTCCGTCGTTCCCGATCAGCAGCAAACCCACTGGGACCTTGGCATGTCGACCATAGGCACGGATTTCTTTCTGCAGACGCCCTTGACGAATAACGTCTCGCTTCTGTTGGGGGGAAAAGTCACAGATCTCACCTTTGTCCTAAACGCTGTCGGGGCGGGGGGAGTTTTCTCTCAGGCCCCTTATATCCGTGAGGGATTCGGAAAACTTGTCTGGAACCCGAGCCCATCGCTACGCACATTTTTGAACGCCTACTGGGGCGGCGACGGGGTGGCCATCGCCAACGATTCCATCGACAGAAGCCTGGTGACCAACCAGAAATTCGGCTACACCAACACCGAGGTTCTCGTGTCAACCGGAGCCAAGGTGCTCTTGGACGACCACAATCTGCTCGACTTGCTGGTGAGCTACAACACCTGGGACTTCAACGTCAACGGAAGGACGCTGACCAACGGGACCAAGAACTACGATTCCGACTTCACGAGCCGATTCGATACCCAGGGCCAAACCAGCTTTACGCTGAACAACTTGACCAACAACTTCCTGTCCGACAAAACCGACTCCTTGATTCAAGCCAAGGGGAGCTGGGACTGGGAGGCGGCACCCGGCCAGGTGTTCTCCTTTGGCCAGGAAACCCTTCTTGAATTCTGGAGCAGTCGGCTGTCGATCAACGGCTGGCAGACGTCCTATAACAAGGGCGTCCCCGAGTACGATAACCTCGTCCTCGACACCAACACGACGGGTCAGAAGACGCTCACCGAGGGGGTGTTTGCCCTCTACAACTTTACCTTGGTTCCGGGAACGCTCACGGGCGAGGCTGGGCTTCGCATCGACGACTCGGTGGTGTTCAACGACGCCATGCTCCTGCAAACCCAGCCAGCCGCCAATCCCCGAGTTTTGCTGACCTACACCCCTGTCCACGACTGGAGTTTCGTGAGGTCCTTGTCGCTGTTGGGGGGAACGGGCCTGTTCTCGCAGTTCCCTTTCGACAACCAGTACATCGACAAGAAGTACGGTGTCAGCGATTTTTCGATAGGACCAGAGAGGGCGTGGTTCAACGAACTGGGCACCGAGATTCTCACCCAGGACGATTGGAAGATCGACCTGACGGGCTACTGGAAGTCGTACTTTGGGCGCTTCTACGCCACCATCGACCCGCGGACGTCGAACTATGTTCTTCATAGCGACGGAACGGGCAACGCCTGGGGCTTTGATGTCTATTTCTTGAAGCACACCCGCTTCTGGGACACAAGTCTGGCGTACTCCTTTATCGTCAGCCGGCTCTACAACCCCGGTCCGGCGGGCGATACCGCCGCCGGCGGCGAACCTCTGGGAACTTGGTACTATCCCTCCTACCAGCGCTTTCACAACCTCAGCTTCACGGCCACGGTCAGCCCCAACGACGGCTTCTCGATCACCACCGAGGCCCAGGCCGCCAGCGGAACGCCACTGGCCAAAGTTGGGCCGGCCACTTCATACGCCGCCAAGATGCCCGATGGCACCATCGTGGAGATTTTCTCGCGGACCTCGGCCTACGACGACAACCTGCGCATCGGTTGGTCCTTTCCCGTCAGTGTGAAGTTCGCGTGGCACGACTTCTTTACGAACTCCAAGACCCGATGGGAGTTCTATCTAGGTGTGCAGGACATCTTCGCCGCGCTCTACACCAAGGGACTTCAGGGCAACCCTCCCATCGACCAATGGTACGGCGCCGACCTTACGGGAACCTCGGGGGCCAGTTTCAGCTCGGGTATTCCCACCCCGTCGGTCGGCTTGAACTTGGGCTACTAGGAGACCTTTGATGAAATGTGCCGCCAAGATAACTTTGGCTTTTGTGTTCCTTGGTCTGGTCGGCTGTTCGACCTTCAGCGCGAAAACCGTCCTCGAGTCAAAAAAACCTTTCGAGGGCTTGAGGCTTGAGATAGGAAGCGAGAAGGAGGGCAGGGCCCCCGCGCGGATTTTGGTCGCCGAGTTTCCTGGCGCGGTGTTTGAAGGACAAGCCGAAAAAACCCCGAGCGGGGGCTGGAAGGTGTCTCTGACCACACTTCGGTGGTTCAACAACTGGGCTAACGGCTGGACCGACGCCTCGTTCCTGCTCGAAGGTGTTCTGGCATTTGAAAAGGGGCCTGCCGGCTGGTTGGTCAACGTCGACACCGTACCTTCGATCGCGGTGGCCGACAAAGCATCGCTGCGGTACTTCGATTCCTACCTGCTGGGGGACCAGGCGCTGGAACAGTTTTCGCGCCGTTGGGAGAGGGTCCAAGCCGCCACCGCGTTCCTGGCCACCAAATTCCCTGAATCCTGGATCGACAACCGCGAAAAAGTCGAGCGTTTCTTGTTCCCCGAACTGCGAGGCTATGAAAAAGGGGAGACCCCCGGCACCACCACAGTTGTCGATTCTCTGCTCTGGGACGTCACTTACTCGGCCTCCCACTTTGAAGAGGCGTTGCGCCCGGTGCGCGACAGCGGGACCATGTTTCGCGACTGGCAGGAATCACCAGGACTCTGGGTTTTATCGTTTCATTGGGCGCCGTATTGGAAGCGCGCCGTTTCGGTCGTTCTGATCGAAAAGAAATAGTTCAAGCGGCTCGAGGGAGTCTGCTTGGGAGGTCGTATGTTTTCCGCTTTGTTCTCCATGAGCCCGGTGATCCTGGCGGTGCTCGGTCTCCTTGTCTTGTTTTCAGTGATGTCGTGGAGCGTTATCGTCCTCAAGCTGCTGCAGATTGGGTCGGTTCGACGCCACTCCCACGAGTTCCTCGAGTACTTCTGGAACGCGAAGGAATTCGAGGCGATCGAAAAGGAACTGGGCCGTTTCAAGAACTGCCCGCCGGCCATTTTGTTTGGGGAGGGCTACCGCGAGACCCGCCATTTTCTTGACCATCCCGACAACGGCGAGGCTCCTCTGGCCGCCGACCTTGGCGCCCTTGAGAACGTTTCGCGAAGCCTGAGGAAGGTCTCGACCCTTGAAATCGACAAGCTCGAAAAAGACCTGAGCCTGCTGGCCACCACGGCTTCGACGACGCCGTTCATTGGGCTCTTTGGCACCGTCTGGGGCATCATGAACGCGTTTGGCAACATCGGGCAGGCTGGTTCCACCTCGCTGGCCATCGTCGCCCCCGGTATTTCCGAAGCCCTCGTCACTACCGCCATTGGCTTGGCCGTCGCCATTCCCGCCGTCATCGGATTCAACTTCCTTCAAAACCGGGTGCGGCGCGAAGTCAGCGATATCGACAACTTCTGCTCGGACTTTTTGAACATCGTTCAGCGGATCTTCAACGCCGCGAAGCGGGGCTGAGATGGATTTCAAGACCGAACGTCACCGCGACCGCTCGCCGTTGTCGCAGATCAACGTCACGCCCTTGGTGGACGTCATGCTCGTCCTCCTGATCATCTTCATGGTGACGGCTTCGATGGGCCAGCAGGGCATTACGGTGACCCTACCGCGTGCCAAGGCGCAACCGCTGAATGTCGCCTCGGACATGGTCACCGTGTCGATCGACAAGGACCGCAAGGTTTACCTGAACGCGACCCTGGTTTCGTTGGAGGAGCTGGGCCCCATGCTCAAGGCCCTGTATCAGAATCGGGTCGACAAATCGGTCTACCTGAAGTCCGACGCCGTGGTGCCTTACGGCGATTTCGTGAAGGTCGTCGCCGTCGTGAAATCGTCGGGGGTCGACAAGCTGGGCATGCTGACCGAGGTTCCCAAGGATTGACCGTGGCCTCCTCGATCGCGCCGCAACCCAGGCTGGTTTCCTTTCTCGTCGTTTCGCTGGTGGTCGGCGTCCATGTGGTGGTTCTTTCTCTCACGCCGTCTCTTGTGACCGCGCACCCTAAACCCGCACCCGATCGCGTAGTCACCTTCGTCGACCTTCGCGAGCCCGAGCCACCCAAACCGCTTTTGCCCCCGCCGCCGACCCCGCCGGCGGCGACTCCCCAGGTTCCTCTTCCCGTGATCACCGAAAAAGCCACCACTCCCGAACAGGAGGCGCAAGCAGTCCCCGCTTCTCCGATTCCGGTCGCCGCTCCGCCGCCTGCCCCGGTTACCGCTCCTTCCGGCCCTGTCGAACCCGAATACCTGCCACAGTTCAAGATCGATCAGGTGCCGACCATTCCCGCCAAGGACATCTTGTCACGGATAGTCTACCCTCCCCTGGCCGCCAAACAGGGCCTCGAGGCGGTTGTTTCTTTGCAGCTCTACATTGACGACCAGGGGCGAATCCGCAAGATCGACGTGCTCAAAGACCCGGGTTTCGGCTTTGCCCAGGCGGCTGTGAAGGCTCTCGAAGGAGTGGTCACGCAACCCGCCCAGGCCCAGGGCAAGCCGGTCGCCGTCAAGTTTCGCTACGACGTTCGGTTCAAGTTGAAGTAGGAGTGCGCTTTTGCACGACAAATTCACCGCTGAATTCGGCAAGGATTTCGCTGTCATCGGTGTGGGTGACCCACGAAACCATTGTTGTTCTGGCCTTGCCGAACCGCGTCAGCATGGCCAGAAGTCTCGATTTTTCCTTGGGCACGAGTTCGTGGGCCTTGGCGCAGAAATCCCGGGTCACCGGCTCCAGGAACTGAACCTGCTGCGATTGGATCACGATGATGGCGTCGGCGTAACCAGCGCCGGCCAGCCACCGCCGAAACGAGGCCCAGGAAACTAAGATGAGCGCCGTGCTCAGGCTACCGCCGAAGACCGAATTGCGGTGGTTGATATGGTCGGCGTAGCGGCCGCCAACGACGAGTTCTTGTCCCTCGACGATTTCGAAACGGTTGTCCCGAATGATAGGAATGTGCTCGTAGATGTAGTCTTGAAGGCTCATGGCGCCGTCCTCGCTTCCGTTCCTATTAGAACCCCTAAGCGGCGGCGCCACAAGGTGCTAGTCGGCCCCCATTGTCCACACGGTGATGCCTTCGCGGGGAAACTGCTTCTTGAGGCTGGCCACAAGTTCAAGAATCGCCTCGATAATCTTGTCGTCTTGGTAGGTGAACAGCACGAAGTTCTCCTCGGGCCAGACGGTGGTTCCCAGTTTCCAGTCGTCGGGACCGCGGCCATGCGCCACGGGAATCAGCGTGTAGCGCAGACCTCGCACCCCCGCCTCCAAGGTGCGGACGACCTCTTCCTGCACGGATTTGTTGGCGATTAGCTCAAGACGCTTCATGGGATGCCTCCAAGGCTTTGGGAATGTGAATCTTCTTCAGGTTCTTCCGGTTAAACAGCGAATACATGACGGGAATGAAGAACAGGGTCATCAGGGTGGCGCTCGAGAGGCCGCCGATGACCGTCAGCCCAATGGGCTGGACCAATTCGCCGCCCTCGCCTGTGTTGAACGCTAGCGGGATCATCCCCAAAATGGCGGTCAGACTTGTCATCAAGACGGGCCGAAGCCTCGCCACCCCGGCCTCGAGGGCGGCTTCATCGACGCCCAGACCGCGGTCTTGGAGCAGCCCCGTGTAGTCGACCATCACGATGCCGTTCTTGACCACCAGGCCCACGAGCATGACCAGGCCGATGGCGCTGAACAGGTTCAGGGTCTGGCCGGTGAGGCAGTAGATCAGAATCACGCCTATGATCATGAGCGGCAGGGTGAACAAGTTGATGATGGGGTTTCTAAACGATTCGTACTGGGCCGCCATCACGCCAAAGACGAGCACAATGGCCATGATGAGCACCACAAGCATGGTTTGCGCCATGTTCATCAGCGCCGAAAGGTCTCCTTGGTACGAGACGTGGACCGACGAGTCAATCACCAGCTTGTCGGCGATGGCCGAGCGGACAAGGGATTCCACTTCGGGCACCGTCGATCCGGGTTTGACATTGGCTGTCACATGGATGGTCCGCGCCTTGTCCTCGTGCTTGATCGCCAGCGGACCCGTTCCTCGGGCGAGGGTGACAAAGTTGGCCAGGCTCACCCGACTTCCAGACGAGCTGGTGACGTAAATCTGATTGAGGTCGATCACCTTCTGCCGGTCAGCGGCCTGCAGCACGACCAACACGTCGAGGTCGTCTCCTCCCTCATGGTACTGGGTGGCCGTGACACCCGCGATGCTCGCGCTCACCTCGTTCGCGACTGCCTCGACATTGATGCCCAGGGAGTACGCTCTCGGACGGTCGATCTTGACTTCCACCTGGGGCAGGCCGTCGTCGAGGTCCATTTTGGCCTCGGTGGCCAGAGGTACCTGGCTCTTGATCACGTCGACAAGTTCTTGGGCGGTGACGATGGCTTTGTCGAGGTCGTCGGACTGAACGGCCAGATCGATGGGAGCGTTGGAACCCGAAGGGCTGAACCCCTGTGAGAAGGCGAACGTGGCGGCGGGAAACTCGGCGTAGTGGGACCTCAAGAGGGCCTTGATCTTGGCCGCATCGTCGATCTGTTCCTTTTTCACGGGAAGCACAATCTTGAGCGAGCCCGAATTGGTTCCACTTGACGACGAGAAGGCTCCTGAACCGCCGGTGCCGGCCGTCCGGATAAGGATCTTGACGCCTTTGGCCTCGGTCTTCACGTCTTCCTCCAGTTGGCGGAGGACTTCCTTAGTTTCGGCCAGCGTGGTCCCGACGGGAAGCGTCACGTTCAGGGTCACGCTGTCTTCGGCCTGATTGGGCGCGAAGCTGAACTTGAGGGTCGACACAAGAGTTGTCGCTCCCAAAAAGGCGATGACGACGATCAAGATCAGAATGGTTCGGTTTCGCAGGGCGCGCACCAGCAGCCACCTGTAGCCGGTCTCGATGAAGTTGTAGATTCCGGCTAGGACTTTCTCGCCAAAGATCACCACGGGGTTTCGCAAGGGAACCTCTTGCCGGTTGACCAGCGGAAAGTACTTGCTGATCAGAACAGGAATCAGGAATAGGGCCACGGCCAAACTCGAAAGCAGCGAGATGACAATGGTGAAGATCATGTCCTGGAACAAGATGCCGATGATTTCCAGTTGGGTCTTGAACAAGATGATGGGGAGGAAGACAAAGACCGTGGTCAGGGTCGAGGCCACAACGGCGTTCTGCATCTCCTTGCTGCCGATCATGGCGGCCATACGGTTCTTCATGCCGCGGTCCCTGTAGCGGACGATGTTTTCCATGATGACGATGGAGTCGTCGACAATCATGCCGACGCCCAGAATGAGTCCCGTCATCGTGAAGATGTTGAGCGTGAGGCCCATGAGGTTCATGGCGAGAAGGGTGATTCCTATCGAGATTGGAATGGAAAGACCGATGACGAAGGTGGTCTTGAGGCTGCGCAGAAACAGAAAGATGATCATCATGGCGTAGACGATGGCCTCGAAGGCGGCCTTGAGCAGCGTGTCGACGGTACTGTTGATCTGGGTCGTATCGTCTGAGACAATTTCGAGCTTCACATCGGGGGGGAGGGTCTTCTGGATGCCGGGAAGCGCGGCTTTGACGCCCGAGGCGATCTTCGAGGTGTTGCCGCCGCTCTGTTTCTTGATGGCTACGTAGACGCCTGGGTTGCCGTTGATGAAGACCGAACTGTCCTCGTCCTTGTAGCCCCTGGTCACTGTGGCTACCTCGCTGAGACGAATGGTCTGCCCATTCTTGGTGGCCACAATGGTCTTGGCAATCTCTTCCACGGAAGAATATTCCCCCGTCGTGCGCACGCTGTAGTTCCTCGTCCCCTCTGCAATCTTTCCACCGCCGAGTTCGAGATTCTGCTGGGCCAAAGCCGAGGAGAGCTGGGTCAGGGTGAGTCCGTAGGCTTCCAGTCTGTTCTGCGACACGTCGACCCGAATGGCCTCGACGCGCCCCCCCGAGACCGACGCTTCCGAGACGCCCGACACCCTTTGCAAGGTGTTCTGCACCTGGTCTTCGCCGATCTTGCGCAGCTCTTCGGCGCTGCGGTTTCCCCTCACGGCGATCTGAAGAATGGGTTGGGAGTTGGGGTCGAATTTGAAGATCCGCGGGTCGGTAACCCCGTCGGGAAGCGACGACTTGACGGCGCTGATCTTGTCGCGCACATCGTTGGTGGCCGTGTCGAGGCTGTAGCCGTAGGCAAACTGCAACACGATCATGCTGCTGCTTTCCGACGAGGTCGAGGTCATCTTCTTCAGAGAACTGACGTTGATCAGGGTGGCTTCCAGACTCTTGGTCACCGATTTCTCGACGGTTTCGGGACCGGCGCCAGAGTAGGTGGTGTTGACCACCACGACTGGAGGGCTGAATTCAGGAAACAACGCTAAACTGAGCTGAAAGGCCATATAGGCGCCCAAGAGGACAAGGATGCTGAAAACGACGGTGACGAGGATCGGGCGGTCGACCGAAGATCGGGAACTCATTTGACCACCTTCACCCTGGCGCCGGCGTCAAGGAGTTCTTGCCCCTTGACCACAAGAACCTCGCCGCTTTTGAGCCCGCTGAGCACCTCGGCTACGCCGTCGACAGACAGACCGAGGGTCACTTCCCGGCGAACAACGACGTTTTCCTGGACCACGAAGACACCCGTCTTCCCCAACCGGGTGACCACGGATTCTTGAGGCACGAGAACTTTAGGTTCGCGGTTTTCGAAGTACAGTTTGACCTTGGCGAACATCCCCAAATCGACAGGACCGGCGCTACTGACGAACTTGAGGCGGATGGTCTTGGTTCGTGAAGTCGTATCGACAACGGGGTCGACGCGGTCGACCACGGCGGCAAACACCCGTCCCGGGAAGGCTTCAAAGGTCACATCGGCTCTCAGGCCCGTGACCACCGAGGCTACTTGGGTTTCCGGAACCTTGCTTTCGACCAGGAGGTCACTCAAAATGCCCACGGTGCCCAGAGAAGTCTGGGTGGTGACGGTGGCGCCGAGTTGGGCCGTCAGGGTCGTAATGGTTCCCGTCAAAGGACTGGTCACCGGGCTGAGGCTGTAGCTGACCCCAGGTTTGGACGGATCGACGGTGGCGATCACGCTCTTGCCTTTGACCACCTGATCGCCGACTCGAACGAAGACTTCGGCCAGTTTACCGCCCGTATCAGGAAAAATGGCGACGTTGGTTTCCGTGACCACATCGCCAGTCAGTTCAAGATAGTTTCTTAGGCTACCGGTCTTGAGCTCCTGCACCTTCACGCTGTAGACGGTTTCGGCGGCCGGCGGCCCGGCGGGAGCCACGGGGGGGCCACCCGCGGCCCCTCCGGCCTTCTTCAGGAGCATCGGCCCTCCAATGAGGGCGGCGATCCCCAGCACAAGAACGACAGTAATGACGGTTTTGATGGCTTTTTTCATCGATTTCCTCCGAAGACGGTCCCGAAGGGAACGTCGAGTTCGTATTCCAAGTTGAGCACGGTTGAGATCAAGGCGTAGCGCTGAGAAAGCAGGTCGTACCGAGCCTGGTTCAGGTCGCCTTCGGTGTTCTGAAGCGACAACAGGTCCTTGGCGCCTTGGTCGTACGCCACCAAGCTGAGGTCGTAGGTCTTTTGGGCGAGCTGCACGTTGAGGGCCTGGGTCTGAAGGCTCTGGACGGCCTGCTCGATCTGGCGCACGTAGTTCTGCCGGTTGAGAGCGCTTTTGGCCTCGGTCTCTTCACGAAGGTTGCGGCTGCTTCGAACCGATTCTTCGGCCTCGGTCAGCTTCTCTTTGCTGGCTGTCCAAGGAAACATCGAGTCCAGGGAGTACCCCAGCTGAAGCGACAACTCCCCTGTGCTATCCGACCAACTTGAACCGCTTTTGAGCGCGACGGCGGGGGCCGTGTTCCACGACAACGACGCCGTGGGAAACCACGCGGCGGCTTGCTCCCCCGTCAAGCTGAGCTGGGCGGCCTCCACACTCAATTCGGCCTGCCTCACATCGGGAGAAACCGATTGAACACCCGCGACCGAGGCTAGGTTAAGGGAATTTTCCACGGCGGTACTTAGGCTGCCAGCGAGTTCGAGCGGCTTGTCGATGGGGAGTCCCAAAAGCAGTTTGAGCTGTCCCAAGTCGTTTTCGTACGACGCTTGAAGCTTCTGATAGTTGGGTTTGAGCGTCTCCAGGCTCACCTGCGCCGAGAGCACGTCGAGGTCGGGGGCCAGACCCGCTTTGTACTTGGTCTGGGTGTCGGTCAGGCTCTTCTCTCGCCGCTGGATGTTCTCCTGGGCAAGTTTCAAATTCTCCTTCTCAAGGAGGAGCGAAGCAAACGCCAAGCGCACGTTCTTCTCAAGGTTTCGGCGCGCCAGTTCGTAGGTAAGTTGGCCCGAGCGGTAGCTCAATTTCACCGTATCAAGCGTGGCGAAGACGCTTGCGGGAATCGAAAGCGACAGACCGGCCGAGGTGGAGAGGTTCCAAACCGGGTCCGAAGTCGCCCCCAGAACGGTGACGCCGTTGTTGGCCCGGCTCAGGCCCGCCGACACCGAGGTCGACGGAACCAGCACTCCCCAGGCGTTGTCGGCTTGACGCTTTTTGGCGTCGAGATCCCACGAGGTTCGCTGAAGCGACAGGTTCTTCTCCACGGCAATCTTCACGGCTTCATCGACGTTCAGGGCCGCCAGGGCGGTCGGCAACGCCAGCGTAGCGCCGAGGACCAGCAGGGCCTTGATTGCTCCCTTTCTTGCCATCCTAAGGACTCCTTGTGACCATGTCGGTCATGGATAACCTAAACAATGGCTCGGGCAAACCCCATAGACGCACCATGAAGGACAGATAATTTTCTGTTATCGGCAAACGTCGGTGATGGTCTTCCCCATCGCCGATGTCTATACTCCCATCCAGAGATCATGAAAGACAGGATTGCAATCATTGAAGACGTTGCCGAAATGGCCGAACTGATCCGCCTATACTTGGAGAACGAGGGCTGGGAAACGGTCCGCTTCGAGACAGCCGAGGCCGCGCTTGACGGCTTGGCAAACGAAGTTTTGAGCCTGGTCATCCTCGACGTGAACCTTCCAGGAATGGATGGGTTTGCCTTCCTCGACAGGTTCCGCAAGGAAAGGAGCACGCCGGTTCTCATCGTTTCGGCCCGCTCGGCCGACGAAGACATCATCACGGGTCTGGGGTACGGCGCCGACGAGTTCGTCTCCAAACCTTTTTCTCCCCGCGTGCTGGTGGCCCGGGTCCGCGCCATGCTGCGCCGCGCGCACGGTCAACCCGAAGCCTCGTCCGACCTTGTCGTTTTCGGCCCCTTCACCTTCGACGGCGAGGCCTGCCTCCTCAAAAAAGGACCCGAAAGGATCCCTCTTTCCAACAAGGAATTCGGTGTGCTGAACTTTCTTGTCGAGCAGGCCGGAAGACCTGCCCTGCCCGAGATCATCTACCGGTCCGTGTGGAAGCACGAGTTCGGCGACCTGACCGCGGTGGCGGTCTACATCCAACGTCTCCGGCGCAAGATCGAGTCGGACCCCGCCCATCCGGTGTACATCGAAACGGTCCCCGGCATGGGCTACAGGATCAACCGATGAAAATCCGCACCCAGTTCGCCACTATGGTCGTTGGCATCACGCTCATTCCCTTGCTTCTGTTGGCGGTCGGATGGGCCTTCTTCACGTTGAACCAGAGTCAGGAAGGGCTTCCGGCGTACGAAGAGCTTCCCACCAATTCCGAGAGTCTGACCGACCCCACCTCGTGGAACAAGATCCGCGAAATCCTCACCCACCGGCCCAACCACGCCAAGGCCTTCGTGTTCGATGACTCCTTCAGACTCATCTTCTCCAGCGTCTCGGTTCCTGACCTGGTTCCCGGCCAGATCCTGCCCGCCGAACGGGGTTTGGCGAAGCTGAAGAAAGCAGGGAATTCTCAAGATATCGTCATGTTTCAGCTGGCGGGAACCAAGGCCTGGATCGTGATGGTTCAAGATTCCAAGGACGCCCATCCCGATCCTTTCCAGGGGTTTCTGCTCTTTTCCGGGACCGTGCTTCTGGGGATTTTGCTCGTTGCCATCCTCTTCTCGATCATCATGGGCAGGAACCTGACCCGGTCGATTGTCTTGCTCGAAAAGGCCGTCCGTCAGGTGGCCGAGGGCGACCTGGACTCGCGGGTCGAAGTGCGGGGAAGCCACGAGATCCGTGACCTTGGCCGCTCGTTCGACCAGCTCAGGCAGTCGCTCCGAGAGGAGAGCGTGCGCAAGAGCCGGTTCGTCATGGGCCTTTCTCACGACCTCAAGACGCCGCTGGCGTTGATCAAAGGCTATGTGGAACTTCTCAAGGACGGTCCCGTGAACACCGCCGAGGCGAGAAGCTCCCACTTTAACCTGATTCTCGACAAGGTTGACCAACTCGACGGGATGATCGAGGACTTGATCGATTACAGCAAGGTCAATATGGGCGAATGGCAAGAGACCTGGACCGAGGTCCCCGTGCGGGCCTTTCTTGAGGAGTACGGATCCGCGGCGGCCCTTGATGCCAAACTCCTAGGCCGCGGCTTTGAAACCTCGATCGAGGTGCCGGCCGACCTGAAAGTGCCGTGTGACGCGCGGTCGCTGCAACGTTGCCTTGAAAACATCCTTGGCAACGCTCTGAGGTACACTCGGGAAGGCGATCGGGTGGGAATT
>CAYYUZ010000013.1:15819-28497 GCA_964475005.1 uncultured Spirochaetales bacterium | reverse complement strand
ACCATCGCTGTGAAGTCGGTGACGTGGATGGTCCTCAGTCCGACCGCTTGGGCGCCCTCGATGTTCACTTTCAGATCGTCAAGAAAGACGGCTTCAGAGGCGAGGGCTCCGAAGTCCGACAGCACCCTTAGGTAGGCCTTCGCTTGGGGCTTTCTAGCGGAGATCTCGTGGGAATAGTAGACCCTGTGGAACTGTTCCAAGGGGGCCCCATACTTTTGGCGCATTCGCGCGCAGTGTGTTCGGTTGGTGTTGCTCAGCGCGGCTATTTGGTAGTCTTGGCCCAGCCGCTGAAGAATTTCCGTCACGCCGGGAATCTCGTCGAGGAAGATGGCGTTCCAGCCCTCGACAAAAGCGTCAAGCGGCAACGAGATTTCGAGTTCGTCGCAGACGTGGGCCTTGTACTCTTCGATGCTGATCTCGCCGATTTCATGAAGCGCGTAGGCCTCGTCGTGAGCGTAGACCTTCTTGAGCTTTTCGAAATCGGCACCTGAACGCTGCGCCCAAATCTCCAACGCGCGATCAAAGGAGTGGGTAAACACGACGCCGCCCAGGTCGAAGATAAGGAGTTTGATTTCGGTTTGTTCGGGTTTCATAAACTGCACTCTAGCCCAAATTCCTTCTGCGCGTCTGAAAGCTCGTGTATACTCCCAAGTCATGAAAACAACGCTTTCCCGCCCTAGGGACGGTTTCGGCTCTGGCCTCGGGGCCTTGGCCGCCATGCTCGGTTCGGCCGTCGGTTTGGGCAACATTTGGAAGTTTCCCTATCTGACCGGCGAAAACGGGGGTGCGGCGTTTGTGCTGACCTACCTGGCCTGTGTGGTGCTGGTAGGGCTGCCGGTCATGGTCGCCGAAAACGCCATTGGCCGCCGCATGAGGCAGAACGCCGTGGGGGCGTACGCGGGCATTGTCCCTGGGCAAAAGTTTTGGTCGGCCATCGGTGTCGCCGGTCTTGTCGCCGCGGTCCTCATCATGGGGTTCTACAGTGACGTGGCCGGTTGGGTTTTCGCCTACGTCTTCAAGTCGGGGGTGGCCGCCCTTGGTGGTACGCCCCTGGGACCCGACACCTTCGGGGCGATCGCGGGTGGAACCTTGGAACCCCTGGCTTGGCAGTTGGGGGTGCTCGGGCTCACCACCGCCATCATCGTTGCCGGCGTTTCCAAAGGAATCGAACGCGCCACGAAAGTCCTGATGCCCGTGCTGCTGGGATTGCTGATTCTCTGCGCCGTCCGCTCGCTCACCCTCCCTGGAGCCTGGGCCGGGGTCGACTATCTTTTTCACGCCGATTTCACAAAGATCGGCCCGAGTGTTGTTTTAGCAGCCTTGGGCCTGGCCTTCTTCAAGCTTTCTCTGGGAATGGGCACCATGACTACCTATGGCTCGTATTTGCCCGACACCACACGCCTAGTCCCCAATGCTGCCCGCGTGGCCTTGGCCGATACCCTGGTGTCGCTCCTAGCCGGGCTGGCCATTTTTCCGGCTGTGTTCGCGTTCGGGGGCAAGACTGCCGGCGGCCCCGGGTTGTTGTTCAATACCATACCGCTCGTCTTTGGACAGATGCCAGGGGGAGCCTTTTTCACAGTGCTCTTCTTTCTCCTGGCGGCCGTCGCCACCATCGGAGCAATGGCGAGCCTGTTTGAAGTGCCCGTAGCCTGGCTTGTCGAAGAGCGGAAGTTTACCCGTCGCACTGCGGCCCTAATGACGGGCGCCGTGATGTTCGGCTTGGGGATATTGGCCACATTGTCGCAGGGACCGACTCTTTCGGCCGTAACTCTCTTCGGAAAAGGGTTCTTCGACCTGTTTGACTTCGCTTCTTCCAACGTCTTGTTGCCCTTGGGCGGGTTGGTCATCGCCCTTGTTGCCGGGTGGTTGATGCCCAAAGGGAGCCTCAAGGAGGAACTGGACAAGGGAGGAACGCGGCAGCGCTGGTACAACCGCTGGCTGCCGCTGTTCGTGAAGTTTGTCGCCCCGGTCTTGGTACTTTTGGTGCTGCTCAACAGCCTGGGGCTTTTGAAACTGCCATGAGTGTCAGCGACTTCGCCAGCATCGTCCTCGCGGTTTCGGGAACCCTCAGTCTTCTGTACATCGCGCGCCAGGTCGGCGTGACGCGCCAGCAGACCAAGGGGCAGTTTCTGCTCGCGCTCGATGAGCAGTTCGCCAAGTCACGCGAGATCTTTCAGAAGTTTCTTGCCGAGCCCAACTTCGTCCCCGAAGGACAACAGTGGCCGCGGGTGTGGGCCCTGATGAGCGTGTTCGAGCGCATCAACATCATGGTCGAAGACAAAATCCTCGACGTCGCCATTGTCGAGAGGCTACACGGCTACATCCTGGTCGGATTGATCGCCAACGACGCCGTCTATCAGCGGTTGCTCTCGACGGGCGCCGAATGGCAGGACTTCATCAACCTCTGCCAAGCCATCGCCAAGCACCGCCTGCGCCGACGGGTGGGACCCCACCACGCCGCGTTTCTAGAGCGGGTTCAGGCCCTCGACAAGGAGTCGCGCCTCAAGGACCCTTGGAAGTTCTAGGAGCCTTGCGGACTGGGGTTCGGTGGCAACCAGTCAATGTCCGAGTGGCCGATTCAATGCTCCGACGAGCACACACGCTTCAGGTACGCCAGCGACTTGAGCAAGTCCGAGTGGGCCACCGGTGCTTCTCCGGGTTCCGAGTGCGGTTCGAGGTCGAGGCATCCCCTGTAGCCAGCGGCTTCAAGAGTCCGCAGAAGGATACCCCAGTCACTGTCTCCCTCCCCGGGGAGGCAGAATTTCGCGAAAGGTTTTGCTCCGAAGGCGCCTCGGTCCAAAACCGTCCGATCAAGTTTGCCGTCCTTGCCGTGGAGATGGAGCACACGAGGCAGCCAATCCTTGATTTGCACCAGAGGGTCGGCCAGTCCAAGGACCGCGTGCCCGGGTTCCCATTCCAAACCCCAGCGTCCCGGAAAGGCACGCTCCATGAGCTCCCACGCGTCGGGGGTATAGGCAATGTTCCAGTTCCCGGTTTTCCAAGTGCCACCCATGCGGCAGTTTTCAAACCCGATTTTGAGCCCGCGGTCCTCCGCCCGGTCAACCAGAGGCGCAAAAAATGCCTTCCAAGGCTCGATGGAATCCGGCACAGAACGGCCGGTCAGTCGGCCTGCGAAGCCCGTGACCAAGGGTGCACCCAAGCGCGGTGCTTGGTCGACGAGAACCTCCCAACTCTTGACGGTTTGCTGGCCGGCTTCGGAGTCCTCAAGGGGATTTCCGTAGACGCTGAGGCTTGAAACCGCCCACCCTCGGGCAAAGATACCCGTGGCTAGCGAAGGCCAATCCACTCCGTTGACCGTTTGCCAGAAGTGGAGCGCGACGGTTTCAAAGCCGCTTCCTTTTAGCGTGTCGAGGCGTTCCAGCGGCCGGTCGTTCCCATCAACCAGAAGGCCGAACTTCACGATGACCCTTCGCTCTCAAGGAGCTTTTGGTGAGCGAGGTCGAGAAACTCCTGCACTGCGTGGCCGTCAGTGGCCCCGGGTGGGACGGGGGCGGGTTGTTTGCCTAGAAGAAGGTCGACAAAGCCCTCGTAGGTTGAAGAGGTCGTCGGGCAGGGCAGCCATTCTTCGGTTTGGCTGAACCTTGATCTCCACAGGACTTCGGCACGGTGGTTCTCCAGGTCCAGCGAAAGCGTTCCATCGGTACCTTCCAGTGTGATCGTCATGGCGTCCAAGCTGCCTTGAGCGCGACGGCTGGCTTCAAAGACCACGGGCACAAGGCGGGGCCCCGCGTGTCCCTCGACGAGAACCTCGTCCCACGCTCCGCCCCAGTTTCCTTCGACGGGACTCCGTCGGCCCTTTGCAGAGGCGATGGAGGGTGCCGGGTCAGGACCAAGGAGGAACCTCGCCGCATCCGCGAGGTGGCTGACAAGATCGCCAAGAACGCCATGGCAGGACAGGGAATCCGAGGTCCGCCATTGCCAGCGGGATTCGCTGCGCCAGTCTCCCCATACCGGATCAACCATCCAACTCTGCAGATACGAGAAGCGGGCAGAAACAATTTGCCCCAGCCGCCCTTGGGCGAGAAAGGCTTTGGCAAAGGGAAGCGCGGGGGCGTTGCGTTTGGAGAAATTGACAACAAAAGGCATCCCGGACGGGCGAAACTGCGCGACGACCTCGGCCGTTTCGGCAGCGGTACGGCCAAGGGGTTTTTCCATGAACAACGCGAGGCCGGCTTGGGCGACGCGCTGTGCCGCCGAGGCGTGATCCCGATCGATCAAGGCGCAGGTCACGGCATCACAGTCCGTCAGAAACTCTTCAAGCGACCTGGCAGGGTGCTGAATCGCCCCCGCGGCCGCCAATTCTCTGGCTTTAGCGGGCTCACGGTCGAAACAAGAAACCAGACTGACGCCAGGCAACGACGAGAACCGTTTGGCGTGGTAGAGTCCCATGGCGCCGCAACCCCAAATCCCCAGACGGATCACGGACACGGCCCCGTTGTGCCACGAGGAACGAAGCTGGTGTTGAGCCATTCTTGCACCGGAGGCCGCGTTTCCTTCTTCAGGATTCCGATCAGGAGTTCTACGGCCCGGCGACCGGCCAGTTCGATGGGGTGGTCGACCGTCGACAGGGCGGGGCGGACGTCTTCAGCTGGGTACAGATTGTCGTAGCCGACCACGCTCACGTCGTCGGGGATTCGAATTCCGTGTTCTTGACAGTAGAGCATGACGCCCAGGGCGGCCCGGTCGCTGCTGGTGAGAATGACTGTGGGAGGGGAGTCAGAGGTCAAGAGCCTTTGGGCACCCAGGAGCCCGGACGTGCGCGAGAAATCGCCGGGAACCTGCATCGCTTCAAGGGAAAATTCCTCAATCAGGTGTTCGAAAACTCGAAGTCGGTCCTGGGCGTTGCGAAAACGGAGGTCGCCTTGAATGTAGCCGATGCGGCGGTGCCCCCCCGCAACCACATGGACGAAAGCCTGCCGCATTCCCGCGTCGGGCCGGGCATCGACGCTGTTCATTCCTTCAAAATAGTTGTTGACCAGGACGAAGGGAATCTGCCTTTCGGCCAAATCCAAGAAAGGACGAAAATCTGCGCGCGTGACGGCAAAGATGAGCCCATCAAACGTCCGGTTGTCGACCATGGTTCTATAGTCGCGAAACTCGGTGGTGATCTTGTCGAGTACGATGGTGATCGCGTAGCCGGCCTGGTCGGCGGCCAAAACGGCGCCATCGAGCAGAGTTGGAAAATACGGTCGCGAAAACGGGGGGAAAGAAGAATAAGAAGGGACGACGAGTCCGAAGGTTTGAGTTCGGTTGAGCGCAAACAGAGAAGCCTGGCGCGACGGAACGTACCCCAACTCTGAAGCGACCCGAAGCACCCGTTTCTTGACTTCGTCGGTGATGAGTGCCGAGTCCACCATGACCCGCGAGACCGTCGACGCCGCCACTCCCGCCAATCGGGCGACATCGGATCGAGTTGCCTTCTTGGGTGGGGGAGATTCAGGAAGATCGGCACTCATGCTTCCCTCCGGAGCTGGTTCGGAACTTAGGCCGAAAGAAGCGTTATGTCAAGAAAAAAGCCCGTCCGCGGTTCATCGCAGACGGGCACCAACGAACCGAACTAAGCTAGAACATGTCTTTCGGGTTGTAGTAGGCCTTGGCGTTCGCCTTGGTGATCAACTCTGCTGCCAGAATGATCTTCGAGGGGATCTTGCCCTGGTAGAACCCGGGAATGGGCAAACCTCGACTGCCGTAGACGGCCAGAGTCACCCCACTGGCGATCATCGAAGGCGGATAGGTCACGTCGGCCCGGACCATCGCGTCGCCGTCCATGACCTTCTTGATCATGCCCTTGGATCCGGCGCCACCCAAGAAGGTCTTGATGTCGGACCTGCCGGACTCTTTGTACGCTTGAAGAACGCCCACAAGCATGTCGTCGTCTTGGCACCACACGGCGTCGATCTTCTTGTACTTCTGAAGGTAGTTGGTCATGATCTCAAGAGCCTTCTGCGTGTCCCAGTTGCCGGGCTGCGAGTCGAGAATCTTGATTCCGGGAGCCTTCTTGGCCAGCACGTCTTTGAAAGTGTCGACACGCTCGGTGTTGATAACCGTTGGGATCCCTTCGATAACCACGATGTCACCCTTGCCGCCCATGGCCGTCGACAGCCATTCTGCCGAAACCTGGCCCAAACCCGGGTTGTCTCCGGCGATGTAGACGTTCTGCACGGGCTCGGTCAGACCGCGGTCCACCGACACGACGTAGATGCCCTTTTCAAAGGCCTTCTTGACAACGGGAGTCAAGGAAGCCGAATCGTAGGCCAGAACGACCAAAGCGTCGATTCCTTTGACCATCAAGTCTTCAATGTCGTTGACTTGTTTGGCCGGGGAGTCGGCCGTGACGAGGAAGAACTGAACGTTCTTGTCCTTCCCTTTCCAGTCGGCGATCGAAGTCTGGGCCCAGTAGTTCAGACCCCCGGTCCAACCGTGGTCCGCCGTGGGAATGGAAACCCCGACCTTGATCGGCTTGTTGGCTTGGGCGGCGACAGGGACCAGGGCCACCATCAAACCAGCCAGAGCGAAAAGCAGTATCTTTTTCATGACACGCTCCTTTGCGAAATTCCTCTGTCGAAGGCGCGGATCAACGATCCGGGTGCCATCGGCTATTTTCGTTTTTGAAACAAATCTCCGCGCTGGATGAAGACGGCAGCGATGATGACTGCGCCCTTGACCAAGCCTTGCAGGTAGGGTGAGACGCCCAACATGTTCATCATGTTGTTGATGATTCCAAGGATGATGGCCCCGATGACCGTGCCCCAAACGGTGCCGCGCCCGCCGGTCATGGCCGTTCCGCCAATGACGACGGCGGCGATGGCGTCCATTTCGTAGTCTTTGCCCGCGTTGGTCGAGCTGATGGAATTCAGACGGGCCGAGATGAGGAACGCGGTGAACGCCACAAGAATGCCGACGATGACGTAGGTCATCAGCCGCACCCCGTCGACGTTGATCGCAGAGAACTGCGAAACCTTAGCGTTCGACCCAACGGCGCGGGTGTAGCGGCCATAGCGGGTTCGATTGAGCACCACGCTCAGAATCGCCGCTGCCACCAGAAAGACCCAGACCGGCACGGGGACCATGAAGACCGAACTCATCCCCAGGTCACCATAGAGGCTGTTCTGCGATCGGAACTCACTGGCGTTGCCCAGATAGAGCGTGAGCGATCGGAAGATAGCCATGCTCCCCAAGGTGGCGATGAAGGGAGTGATTTTTCCTTTGGTCACCAAGAATCCGTTCAAGAGACCAGCCGCGGCCCCGATCACCGCGGCGGCCAGGAGTGCTCCTCCAATCGGAATCAGGACCGACCACAGATCCGTTCCGGGTCCATCAGTAGGAGTCAGAGCGTTCAGCGTCAGCACCGCGCAGGCCCCGGCCAAGGCCGTCATCGAACCCACCGAAAGGTCGATGCCGCCGGCGATGATGACGAAGGTCATGCCTAAAGCGATGATGCCTGTGTAGGAAATTTGGCGAAGGATGTTGAGTAAGTTCTGGGGCTCCAAGAAACGGGGGTAGAGCAACTCTGAGATCAGCACGAGGATGAGGAGGGCCAAAAGCGGTGCGAATCTCTGCATGGATCGTTTTTTGAGGAAATTCCGCTCCATCACAAGGCTCCTTTGACGCCGGTGGCGATATAAATGATTTCTTCCTCCGACACATGCCGCCCCGAAAGCTCTCCTGCAATCCTCCTCTCCTTCATCACAAGCACCCGGGTGCACAAGCCGATCACTTCTTCCATTTCAGACGAGATGAGCAGAATGGCGATACCCTGGTCGGCCAGAGCTCTCAGAAGGGTGTAGATGTCACCCTTGGCTTTGACGTCGATGCCCCGAGTGGGTTCGTCAATGATGAGAATTCGCGGCGAAGTGTCCAAGCTCTTGGCGAGCGACACTTTCTGTTGGTTTCCCCCCGAAAGGAATTCAAGGTGGGCCTGGGGGGAGGGGGCCTTGATGGCAAATTGGTCGATGTAGGATTTTGTCTTCTCGAGTTCTCTCTTGAAATCGATGAGAGGATCGGCGTAGTTCTTCAGCGAAATCAGCGTCACGTTCTGCGTCATCGGGAAGCCCGTCAGAATGCCCGAGTCCTGGCGATCCTCCGAAACGTAGGAGATTCCCGCATCGTAGGCGTCGCGGGGCCGCGAAAAGGAAACGGACTTGCCATCGACAAGAATCGTTCCAGACGAGAGAGGGTGAAGTCCCAAGATAGTTTCGGCTACTTCCGTGCGTCCGGCACCGATCAAACCAGCCAGGCCCAGAATCTCGCCTCGGTGGAGTTCAAAGCTGACTTCGTTCAAGACTCCGCTGACCTGAACCCGGTCCAGAGCGAGGACCACCTCCCCCTGGCCGGGCCTCTTGGCGGGGAAGAGCTGGTTGAGCTCCCGGCCCACCATTTTTCGGGCCATTTCGTCGATTTCAAGCCCCGACGTGGGTTCGAGGGCAATGAACTCGCCGTCGCGCAAAATCATCACGCGGTCGCAGACGGCCTTCACTTCGCGAAGTTTGTGCGAAATGTAGATGATCGAAGTTCCTCTGGAGCGCAGTGCCATCATGATGCGAAAAAGCACCTCGATCTCGGCTCCTGCCAGGACGGTGGTAGGTTCGTCCATAATGAGCAGTCGAGAGTCCTCTTTGAGGGCCTTGGCGATTTCGACCATCTGCTTCTTGGCGACGCTCAAGTCTTGGATGCGCGCCAAGGGATCAATGTCAGAATCGAGTTGGGCTAGCAGTTCTCGGGTGCGAGTCACCATGGCCCGTTCGTCCAAAAAGCCATTCCTGCCACGGATTTCAGAGCCCAAGAAGACGTTTTCGCAGACATTGAGATCGGCGACGAGGTTGAATTCCTGCGGAATGAGGCTGATCCCGAGCACCTTGGCGTCCTTGGGTTCTTTGAGGACTACCGCGCGACCCTCAAAGGTGATCGTCCCCCGGCTGGGAAAATGAATCCCCGCCAGAATCTTCATAAGCGTCGACTTCCCGGCCCCATTCTCGCCGATCAACCCTAGGATTTCCCCGGAGCGGAGTTCGAGGTTGATGTCGTCCAGAACGGTCACCGCTGAGAAATCTTTCCCGAGGTTTTCTGTCTGGAGCAGCAGGTCGGTCATTGCTTCATAGCTCCGTCAAAGGCCAGGGCGCTGGGAGCGAAGTCAACCTTACGGGTGAATTCCAGTGCTTCCTTGGCACCAAATTCTCTCTCCATCCCCGAATCCTCCCATTCGACCGACAGAGGCCCCTGGTAGCCGGCGGCGTTGAGTTCGCGAATAATGCTCTCAAAGTCGACATCACCGTGCCCCAGCGAGCGAAAGTTCCAGCCTCGGCGCAGGTCGCCGAAGGGCAGATGGCTTCCCAGAATTCCAGAGCGGCCGTCAAGGGTCACCGCTGTATCTTTCATGTGGACGTGGTAGATCTTCTTGGCGAAATCGCGGACGAATAGGTCGGGTTTCATGCCTTGCCAGATCAAATGGCTGGGGTCGAAGTTGAAGCCAAGGGTGGGGCGATGCTTGAAGGCTTCGAGCAGGCGCTGGGCGGTGTAGAAATCGTAGGCAATTTCGGTGGGGTGGACCTCAAGCGCGAACTTGACGCCCTGGGCGTCGAACTCGTCAAAGATGGGTGTCCAGAGTTTCACGATTTCGTCAAAGGCTGCCTGAATCTGCTCCTCGGTGGTCTGCGGGAAGGAATACCACGCGTGCCAGACCGACGAACCCATGAAACCGGTGACCACCTTGCAGCCCATCGCCTTGGCGGCCTTGGCGGTGATCTTCATCTCCTCGATGGCCCATTTTCGAATGGCCACGGGGTTACCCTTAAATTCAGCGGGAGCAAAGTTGTCCAGCCGCGGGTCGTGAAGGTCTCCGACGCATTGCCCGGTCAGGTGGGAACCCAACGCCCAGACTTTCAAACCGTTCTTTTCGAGGACGGACTTCTTGGCTTTCACGTAGGCCGGGTCCGATGCGGCCCGGCGAACATCCATGTGATCGCCCCAGCAGGCGATCTCGATACCGTCGTAGCCGAAGCTTTTGACCTTAGGACAGAAGGCCTCAAAGGGAAGGTCGGCCCATTGGCCGGAAAACAAAGTCACAGGACGTGCCATTTTTTGTCTCCTTTGCGATGGTGTTAGGTCAGACTGACCCAGGCGGAACCGCCGTGCGAACTTTCCACACATTTGTCGATGAACCTGACTCCTTCGAGCCCGTCGGCCAGGGTCGGGAAATCTAGATCGTCCGCGGCGGGTCGCCTTCCGGCTTTCACTGCCGAAAGGGTCCGGCAGAAGGTCGAGTACAAATTCGCGAAGGCCTCGTAGTAGCCTTCGGCGTGGCCCGAAGGAATGCGGGAATACGCCTGGGCATGAGGGGCGAAGCCGTCTCTTCCCCGAGACCACGTTTCGACTGGTTTGCCCAAAGGACGGAAGATCAGCGTGTTGGGGTTTTCGACAAACCATTCAAGTGCACCCAGGGAACCGTAGATCCGCAGCCGAAGCCCATTGTCGTGGCCGATGGCAATCTGGCTTGACCAGTACATTCCCTTGGCCCCGCCGACGTAGTCCACAAGAATGCTCGCGTTGTCGTCGAGGGTTCGCCCTTCGCCGAAGGAATCGAGGCGAGCGCAGAGGCGCTCGATCTTGAGTCCCGTGATGTACCAGACCATGTGTTCGATGTGACTGCCGATGTCACCGACGCAGTTGCTCTTGCCGGCAAGTTTTGGGTCGGTCCTCCAAACTGCCTGCTTCTGACCTGTGGTTTCGAGGGGACTGGCCAGCCATTCTTGGGCGTATTCGGCGTTGACAAAGCGCAAGTCGCCCAACAGACCCGCTGCGACCATGGCTTTGGCTTGTTTGACGGCCGGGAAGCCTGTGTAGGTGTAGGTGACGCAAAACAACAAATTTTTTGCCTTGGCCAAGGTCGCGAGTTCCTCGGCCTGCCAAGGTTCCAGAGTCAGTGGCTTATCGCACACCACCGGAATTCCCGCGGCAAGGAAAGCCTTGGCCACCGGATAATGGTCGGCGTTGGGAGTCACAATCACGACAAAATCGAGCCTGTCGGCCCGAGCGGCCTCGGCCTTAACCATGTCTTGGGGAGTGGGGTAGAGCCGTTCGTTGTCTAGACCGAGGGCAAAGCCCGTCTCCCGGGTGTTGGCGAAGTCGCGCGAGAAACACCCCGCCTTCAGTTGTGTCAGCCCATCGAACGCGAGCGCCTTGCGGTGAACATCACCGATGAAGGACCCGCGTCCTCCTCCCACCATGCCATAGTTCAACCTGCCTTGGGTGACGGGCACCCCCCCGGCCTCGATCATCGATCACCTCCCGTGCACTCGGGTGCACTGCGGACCAATCGTAAACCCAGCCCTTGAAAATTGGCAAGAAGAATCGGGGGCTCACTCCACAATAGGCGCCCTGGTGGATTGGGAAATCATGAACTTACCCATAGGTTCCAGCGGGACGATGGCGATCTCGGGTTCGATGATGGCGGTTCCTGCCTTCGCTCCGGTCGAGTAGAAGGAATTGGTGCCGGCGGACAGCTCCACGTTAAGAACTGTGGAATTCAGCCCAGTGCTGATTTCCACTCTGTGCTGTCCCGGCTTCACCGAGAACATTTGGTAGGCCCCCTGGGCGAGGGTTCCGCCGTCTTTTCCATCCACCGCAACCTTGAAGGGAATCAGCATTCCAAACATCTCGCTTCTGCGGGCGACGTAGAGACTGGCAGTTCCGGCAACGGGAACGAATTTTTTAGCCTCGTTATCTCGGTCCCCGCTCGCCATGGGAGCGCTGGCACACGCCGAAAGAAGTACCCCGGCGGCGAGAAGGCAACAGGAAAGTTTCATAATCTTGATCTCCTTAAAAGGACTGTAGAACGTCTATCCTTATATTCTAGGAGAGGAAAAGTCCGCCCGCAACGTCCTAGGGCATTTCGCCAAAGATATGGCCGGATACCGCAACACCCATCACCGTATCGTTGTAGTTCACCCTGCCCAGGTCGTTGCCTGCGGCTCCAGCAGCCACGAACAACGGCACCAGATGTTCACTGCGTGGATGGCTTTCCCGGCCTCCTGGGGCCCGTTGCCACGCCGAGAGTTTTTCGTTGCGGACCTCGGGATTTGGGTCGGCAACAGCGGTGTTCAGCCAGTCGTCGAACTGTTTGGCTGTGGCGGAAACCTGGGGATCGTGCGACCCAAAACCCCGCATGTTGTGATAGCTCATGCCGCTTCCCACAATGAGCACACCTTCGCTGCGCAACGGCTCCAGCGCTTTGCCCAGGGCCAGATGAAGAGCCGGGTCGAGGCTCCTGACCAGCGAAAGTTGCGCCACGGGAATCGTGGCTTCGGGGAACGCCACCATGAGCGGAACAAAAGTACCGTGGTCGTAACCGCGTTCCTGTTCCTTGCCGGTTTCGAATCCGGCATTGCCCAGAAGCTCTTCCACTCGTTTGGCAAGTTCGGGATTGCCGGGTGCTGGCCATTTCAGTTGGTAGGTGAAGTCGGGGAAACCGCCGTAGTCGTAGAGCATGCCAGGGTTCGCGCCGAAGTGGACTGTTGGTTTCTTTTCCTCCCAGTGCGCCGAAATGACCAGAATGGCCTTGATCTTCCCCTTGAAGCGGTTTCCCAGATCCTGTAGCCAGGTTTCCATCCTCTCGTAGGGTGCCGGATCGCCGAAGGCTTCTTTCATGACGGGCCAGGGTCC
>CAYYUZ010000013.1:5959-15719 GCA_964475005.1 uncultured Spirochaetales bacterium | reverse complement strand
GTCATTGATGCCGGGGAGGAGACAATAGTTGAGCGCCAAGACGAAGTTTGGCCGCATGGGGTAGGCGGCCAGGGCGGTGTGCAGGGCCTCCAGCGGGTTGGAACGCGTCACGGGCATCAGGCGCTCACGTTTTTGATTGGTGGCCGAGTTGAGACTGAGCGAGAGGCCCATCCTCTTCCACCCCTGAGCGGCCAAGGCCTCAATTCCCGCACTCAACCCCGCTGTGCACACGGTTATCCGTTCTTGAGCGAAGGCGAAGCCGGCGGGGTCGAGGAGAACTTTGAGGGCTTGGACAAGCGCGTCGAGGTTGTCCAGCGGCTCTCCCATACCCATGAAGACAAGGCTTGAGAAATCCCAGCCAAGACCAAAACGGGCCGTGTGGACTTGAGCGACGATTTCGGTGGCATCGAGGTTGCGCCTCAGGCCGACGCGTCCGGTTTCACAGAAGGCGCAGCCCATCGCGCAGCCGACCTGGCTACTGACGCAGAGGGTGGCCCGGCCAGCCCCCATGGGCACAAGAACCGTTTCGATGCGACTTCCATCGGCCAAACCAAAGACGGCTTTGGCGGCCCCGTGTTCGTCATCGGCCAGGTGCTCCAGGCCCAGAGGTCTGACCTCCCCGGCGACCGACTCCCACAACGTCCGACTGGCGGGGCTCAGGCCGGCGGTCTCTGGCCCAAGACTCCCGGTTCGAAAGAAGTTTCGGTAGAGTTTGGCGGCGACGCCCGAACCCTTGGCTTCGCCTCGGGCCTCGATAAAGAGGCGGCGTCCGAGTGACGACCACTGAGCGCAGGTCAGACCCAAGAGAGAAGGGGACATGCACGCGATGCTACGCCAAAAATCCCAACTTCTACTAGCCGCGTCCTCAAGACGGAGTGGAAAGTTTCGAAAGAAAGGAGTATTGTCGGCCAAGAGGTGCCATTGTGGCTCTTGGGCGGACAAGAACGGTCATCAAGCTCCTGACTCGGGGAGCCTTTCCTCTGGTTTTTCTCCTTCAGACCCTCGTCCTCAGGGATCCTGCGGTACCCGCAAGGTCAACTTTGACAATACTTGACGCTGTCGAGCGCGTCCCAAGCAGACCCTCCGCCTTGCCGGGGCGACCACCTCAGACGACGGTCGCCCAAGGACCCTTGCTTTCGCTCGCCGAGGCCGAACCGAACGATTCCGGTTTTCCCTCAATGGCGTGGGAATCCTTCCCGCGCACTCTGTCGGGCATTATGGAACGCCTTCGGGCGGAAGTCGGATTTGACGTCTCTCCTGTCGATTTTCAAGGTCCCGGGTCGCTCGACGCGTTGTGGAGCTGGTCAGGCATCAAGGGGCCGACCACTCCCCGCTGGATGAAGGCGACGGTCACCACGGCCACGACTCCCGTCGGCCGCAGCCTCGATGTGAATCTGTTTCTAGTCAGCGGAAGCGCTCAAGTCGCCGTGTCCTTTCGCAACCTGACCAACGAGAGAGCCTGGTTTCCCGCCGTGAATCTGGAACTCTTCGAGTATCCGGTCAGGATCGCCAACAACGCCATTCTGGTGTCGCCCCGGCTCGCGGTGTGGGCCCAGCCGCCGAATCAGTTACCCGATTCCACCCGTTGGCAGTGGGGTGGTCTGTGGCTCGTCAATCTTGAAATCCCCCTTGACGAGGATTTTGGGCTGTGGGCGCAGGGATCGGCCAAGACCGAAGGTTGGGCACCGGGGTTTGAAAGTTCGAACCAGGGATGGACGCTGCGAACCGGTATCCATTGGATGCTTTAGCGTGGACTTCTCACCCAGAGATTGAGAGCAACCACGCAAAAAAAGGTCTGATGTCGAGAGCGTTTTCGTTGTAAACTGTGGCGGTGAATCCTGAACTTCCCACCGACTTCTACCGTGCCTTGCTTGAGGATTCTCCTCAGGCGACCCTCGTCTACGACGCGGGCAAGCTTTGTCGTTACTTGAGCCCTGGCTTTGCGCGCATCGCCCCTCGGTCGGCGGACGAGTATTTGGGCCGCTCCATCGACGTCGTTTGGGAGGATCTTCATCCTGAAGACCTGACCTCCGCGCGAGATGCCTGGACGGTGATGTGGGCGTCGCCTGGGCAGCATTCCGCACCCCTGCTGTTTCGAATGCGGCTGCGCTCGGGTGACTTCCGGCTGATCGAGGTCTGGGGCACGAACCGAACCGCCGATCCGTCGGTAGGCGGCTTGGTGCTTCATTTTAACCCCGTTGTCGATCGCAAACGAGCCGAGGAACTACTGCTTTCCGAGCGTGAGCGGCTGATGGTGACCCTGCGTTCCATTGGGGATGGCGTGATTTCCACCGACGCCGAGGGGCGGATCACTTTGATCAATAGCGTCACCGAGTCGCTGACCGAATGGAACCACATGGAGGCCCTCGGACGGCCCTTGCCCGAGGTTTTCAAGATCGTCAACGAGGAAACAGGGGTTCCCTGCGAAAATCCCGTCGAAAAGGTCTTTCAGACGGGTCTGGTGGTAGGACTTGCCAATCACACGGCGCTCATCTCACGAAGCGGAAGGGTGCATGTTATCGAAGACTCCGCAGCGCCGATCCGCGATTCGTCGGGCAGGATTTTCGGGTCCATTCTTGTGTTCCGCGACGTGACGGCCGCCAAAAAGACCAACGCTGAACTGGTCAGAATGCACAAACTCGAGTCGATCGGTGTGCTGGCCGGCGGAATCGCCCACGACTTCAACAACATTCTTTCGGCCATCCTCGGCAACGCGTCGCTGGGAAGGCTGCTAGTCGAAGCGGGTTCTTCTGTCGAGAACCTGCTGTCGGGCATTCAGGACGCCGCGCAACGTGCAAGCCTTCTGACCCAGCAGCTGCTGACCTTCTCAAAGGGGGGAACCCCCGTGCTCAAGAGTTCGAGGGTTCAGGACATCGTCCGGGAAAGCGCTGACTTTCTTCTCCACGGGACCACGTGTGACTGCCAGTTCTTTTTGCCCGACGATCTTGAAAGGGTCATGGCCGATCCGGGCCAATTGGGCCAAGTCGTCCAGAATCTCGTTCTCAACGCGCTTCAGGCGATGAAGAACGGCGGCACGTTGGTGATTCGCGGGTCCAATCGTCAGTTGTCCGATCCTGTGGGTCTTCCGATACCCGCAGGCCGCTATGTGCTCCTCGAGTTTTCCGACCAGGGGCCGGGCATCGACCGCCAGCATCTGGATAAAATTTTCGAACCGTATTTCACGACAAAACAGACGGGTTCGGGTCTCGGGCTTTCGGTCGTCTGGTCGATCATCAAGAATCATGGCGGTTGGGTGGCTGTGGAGAGTCAGCGGGACAAGGGAACCACGTTCTTCGTGTACTTGCCGACGGAGACCTCACCGGGCGCCCCCTCGGCGACGGCGTCTCTTCCTGTCCTAGAGCGGAAGAAGGGGACAGTCCTGGTTATGGACGACGAGGACTCGCCTCGCCAGGCCATGCTCATGATGCTCCGTCACCTGGGTTTCGCCTGCCTTGAGGCTTCCACGGGAGAAGCGGCTCTGGAACTCCTCAAAGACTCACCTCCTGTTGACCTCGCGCTGTTGGATTTGACCGTGAAGGGAGGACTGGGCGGACGCGAGATTCTGGCCGACGTGAGGCGGCTCAGCCCCGGTGTCCGCGTTATCGTGACTTCGGGCTACTCCGTTGACCCCGTCATGGCCGACTACCGCGGCTTTGGCTTTGACGGCGCCCTTCAGAAACCCTTCACCATAGCCGACCTGACGCTGGCCGTGGACAGGGTGTGGGGAACGGATTTCAGCGAGCCGTGAAGCCCGTTGACGGCGTCATCCTCGATTTCGACGGTACTCTGGCACCCGGCGTGGTTGAGGGCGCCGTCCTGACCCTGCACCAATTCGTGAATCGGTGGAAACCCGTTCCTTGGACGTTCGTGCTTCAGTTTGTCCGCACCGCGACGGCCTTCAGGCCCGGACCGGCGATTGGCCTGCTTCTCGATTCCTTGGGGTTGGGGAAACACAGGGAAGAGGCCCTCGCCTGCCTTGCCGAGGCCATCGCCCGCGACCCTAAAATCGGAAGGCTTGACCCCGGTGCCCGGGACTTCATTCTTCACCGGAAGCCAGGGAGGGTGAAGGTTTTCTCGACGGCAGGAACCAGCGATCCTCGTTTTGCCGTCTTGGCCCCCATCCTCAGGCCTTCGGATTTTCTGGCCGCGCCTGGCAAAGCCAAATCGGACACGGACGCCTGGTTGACCATCGCCGAGCAATTGCGGGCGCAACCCGACAGGTGGGTCGTCGTCGACGACTCACCTTTGGCCCTTTGGGCGGCCAAGACCGTGGGTTTTACCACGGTGATGCGGCTCAACACGGTGTTTGGCGAACAGGATTCCGTCGATTTTTCCCCTTGGATCGATCACCGGGTCCGATCGTTTGACGAACTCGACCGTCGATTTTGGTCCAGAGCTCGCTGACGGAACCGCAAGTCTCGGATTCAAAATCCCTTTTTCTACTTTTTGAGGAAGCCCACTGTGTAGAAACCCGTCTCTTTCACGTCGCCGACAAAGAAGACCCAGGTCGCTCCGCCTTCGCTCTCTTCGAAAGACTTTTCGCCAGACGAGATTTTTTTGGCAACCGCCTGGATCAAGGCTGACTGGTTCGGGTCGGAAAGCTGGTAGGCGGTCGAAGCAAACGAGTTCTCCTTCATCTGCTTGACGTAGTCGATGTCTTCGATGACCTTCAGTTTTAGCGCTCGCCGGGCAGGGGAGTTGGCCGCGACCAGGGTCAGATCGTGCCCCAGGAGAAAGAGATTTTCGGTCTCGTTCTTGAAGTATTTCTCATTGACTTTGTCGATACCTACAGGCATCACGATCGCCCCCAAGGATTTACCGCCGACTCGAACGGGCGCGGCGATATCCTCTACCCACCCGTAGAGCAAGGAAACAAAGGGACCCTTGGACCAAATCGTCTCCCCCGTTGACTGAATTCCCCGGGTGTACCACTCAAAAATGTGAAAGTCGATTCCAGGGGGAACCTGCGAAACAACGTCGATCCACGGGTAGAGCATTCCGATAGACGTCGGCGCATGAACACCGAAGAAATTACCGGTCAGAAGGTCCGAGTTCTTGTCATAGGATTTCTTGAAAGGTTGTTCGAGAAGCTGCACCGCGCCGACCGCCCGGCGAATGGTGTCGTTCATCGGTTTCATGGGGCTGACGTAGAAGCTCGCTCCTTCCTTGACAGTCTTGTAGTAGTACTTGTTGCCCTCGAAAGTATCGAAGATGCCGCCGTCTTTGACGTCCATGTGTTTGGGCGAGAGATTGTATCTGTCGAGATGCGAGTAGACGTCGGAAGCCGTTTTGATAAAATCTTCCTCGGATTCCCTGATGGAAGCAAAGCTCGCCGAGAGCGACCCCGCGACCTTGTCAACCTTGGCCTTCAGCAAGTCGGCCCGGTTATCGCAGGAAGCCAGAACGGAGCCGAGGACGAGCATCCAGAAGACAGCCGTTGGCAGCAACACTTTTTTTTTCATACGCACCTCGCTTTTTCCCAGGTTAGTTGACCCGTGCCGCGAAGTCAAATTGAACGGAAACAAGGCCCGCGCTACAATTGTACTCGCCGGCGAGCGAAGCGAAGCCTGTGGCATTGTGGGCGAAGGAAATCGTCGTTTTGGCAAAGTCGAGGGTTGGCGAGGCCCACAGGCGTACTGGAAGTACGCCGAGGACCCGAGCCGACCCGAGACGAAGCCAAAACGGCGAGGTCCGAGCCCTACAACTGCTCTCTCTCGCGCCGTAGGTGGCAATACTGACGGATGGCGGTTTGGAGGAGCAACCGATCCTCTTTGTTCATTTCGTGGAACCTGAATCCGGCGTGATGGACGTCTCGGTCGGACCTCTGCCAAGTCGGAAGGCAAGCAGAACGGATGAAGCCGACTTCTTCAAAGTACAACAGCATTTCCCAAGGCGTGTTCGGGACCTCGGAATCGGTCAGATGCAGGAACTCGACGCGAAATCCCTCCATCGAAATGTCCCAGAGTTTGGCCTTGTGGTACAAGGCTCGAACAGGGTCCCAAAGGACGATGGAATGGTGGATGTTCTCGATCGGGTAGAATCTGTGTAGGGGATCGGTTCGGTCTCGGTCGACCCTGAGTCTTTGGAAACTGCGGTTGCTGACCACCCGCGCCGGGAACTCCATTTCGCAGCAGACGTTCCCCTTCTGCTGAACCGTGACGGCAAGGGTCACTTCGCTCCACTCGCCCGTGGCTTTCTTTTTGAGGCTTGTCGCTTCCGCGCGGAATTTGGACGGATAGTTAAGATCGACGTAGTCGTGAAACTTGGAATGGAGTTCGTTCATGATGAACTGGTAGCCCCGGAAAGGAATCTTGCCGAATTGGTGCCAGCAGGCGATGGCAAACTGGCGGCCCGCCTCGAGAAGCATCATCCCTGGAACATGCTCGTTGGAGTGTTCGAAAAAATAGGGATGGGTTGGCACGACGTGGAGCCCTCCATGAAAGACCTCTTCCTGCGGCATGCCAGGCAGGTCTTCAAGCAGGTTGGCCAAACGGATCAGATCCTCCTCGACAAGAATGAATCCTTTGGGGTCGAGAATGTTCTCAAGAACCACGTCCTCCAATTCCGAGACTGGCCCTTTCAAGTGGTAGCTCTCCTGGCTGGGATCGGGGACGAACGACCTCAAAAGTGTCCGCCTTTCGGAGGCCGTGAACGTCGCGGCGTCGGTCTTCTCTTCAAATAGGCTCGCCGGGAGTTGGTGCGGCAGGTTGAACAAGGTGTAGGAAGGCTCGCCTTCTTCTGTGACCCAGGGCTGAAAGTACTCTCCGAAGAAATCCTGGTCTTCCGAGGAAAGTGCAGGCAAGATGATCTGTTCGACGGTTTTCTTGTCCAACAGAACGGGAACCGAGCGCCTTAAGTCGCGAACAAAGACGTTGGCTTCTTGATGCTTGTGGGCCAGGCGCTTGTCGATCGGACCCAGGTGGAAGGTGTTCACGTTGGCCTCCAATATCCACGGGAAGCAAGTTCATCGAGTTTGGTGACCTGTTGAGGGGTCACTTCCAGGAGCGCCGAGAGAACCACGGGAACCCCCAAGGTTTGCATATCGGCCCGCTGATACCCCCAGGGCCAGGGGGCGGGAACGCCAACAAAGGGACAGCCCAGAGAACGCGCGGCCTCGCCGACGCGGCTGACATCGTCAAAAAAAAGCACTTCGCTGGGTTGGAGGTGCAGAACGTCGCGCACAATCTCGGTCACCCCAGGTCGGAAGTCGTTTGTGCAAACGTAGGTTTCAAACCGGGGGGCCCACGGGCCGAGCTCCTTTTCGAAATGCGATCGCGGCAGGCCCCCGTAACAGACAAGACGAAGACCTGACTGCTCAAGAACATCGAGAAACCGTCCGGCGTCGGGATTCAATCCCCCACCGTGGGTCGCAATCCATTGGTCGCGTGTCCGAAAATAGAGCGCGACAAAGTCTTCGACAGATTGGTCAAGACCGAGGCGATCGAGGAGGTAGTGAGCCGCTGCGGTCCGGTTTTGCGAAAAGACGTGACGTTCGATTTCGCGGTCGTAGGTCCCGCCGAATTCTTCCACCAAAAGCTTGATGACAGGACTGAAGGTGTCCGCCACGAGCACCCCGTCGATGTCAATGGCGGCGGCCTTGAGCGTCGTGAGGGTTTTCATCGCCGCAGATACGCCAAAGCGCCGGCCTCGTCCTCGGCGTCGCCGAAGAACGTCATGAAGCCGACAAGATCGAGCACCCGGCGGACCGTGGGCTTGAGGCCGAAGAAGGCGATGCGTCCTCCTTGGTCCTCGAAGCGGTCGTAGAGATCGATGAACACCCCCACCCCGGCGCTCGAAACGTATTCGAGTTCCCGGGCGTCGATGAGAAAGCGCACGGTCCCCTCGCGCTCCACGTACTCGTTGATCTTTTCGGCGAGATAGTCGGAAGTGTCCATGTTGACGTAGCCCTTGAGGGTGACCCTCGCCGTGTCACCTTCGGACTTTAGTTCGGTGATCAGCTCTTCTTCCATGGAACTCTCCTGATGAGGAAACTTAATCATGCTGAGGCGATTGAATCCCTGGGACGAAACCTCGTAGCAAAGGCAGTTCATGACGCGACGTAACAGGAACAGGCCAAGATTGCCTCCGGTGGCCACGGCTCTTCGGCGGCGACTTTCGGCCGAATCACCGGCTCCACGGGGAAAAACGAGTCCGGAGCCCCGTGTCCCTCGGTCGGTCAGGACAAAGTTGAGTCCGTGGAGGTCCCAGAACGCCTCGACCTTCAGGTGGGGAACTTCCTTGGCCGTGAAGGCGTGTTCCAAGATATTGGAGTAGGCCTCTTCGAGGCCAATCAGCGCGTCCTCCAAGGGGAAGCCAGGAGGAACCAGGGGGGTCATGCGCCTGAGCGCGATTCGGCGAAGTTCCGAAGGCCGGGCCGGTGCTGGAAGGTCATCGACAAGAACCAAGGCGCCAATACCCGAGTTCATCGGTGCGCCTTGCCGAGGTGGCGTGCCATCAGATCGCGGTTTCGTCTGGCGCGGTGGTTGTCGGGGTCGTCGACCAAGGCTTGGTTCCAGATGGACCAGGCCTCTTCGTTGCGGCCAAAGTGCTGCAACCCCATGGCTTGCCAGTGCCGAATTCGGCTCGCCTCACTCGCGAGAGGATTCTCACCCAGCCGGAACTCGGTCCAGGCCAGCAGGCCCTCGAAGTCATGATTCCTGTAAAGTTCCTCGGCCTTGTTGAGGGTCGGTGAACTCTTGAGCCTTCTGGGTGTTTTGGCAACGGCTTTTCTTGTCTCGACCTCACGCTCCTTCCACCTCAGGGCGAGAAAGGCGATGTCGTCCTGACGCGGATGTCCGCCAAAGAGCGTCTGAACCTCTGTCGTGATGGCTTCGACGAGGGCTTCCGGGCCTTGGTTTTGGCGCGAGGAGATCAGGCCGACCAGCCAATCCAGCCCGAACTGATGGTGGTCCCGGCCGCGGCCTTCGATCAGGCCATCGGTGAAAACCACAAGACCGTCGCCTGGGTTGAAGGCGAGGGTACGGGTCAGAAACAGTTCGTCGGACCGCAAACCGACGACCCCCGAATTGGGTCCGTGGGTTTCGCAGACCCCTGTGTTGCGAACCAAAACGAACTCGTTGTGGCCCGCGCTGCAATAGGAAAGAGTTCCCGCCGTCAGGTCAAGGTTGAACAACACCATGGTCACGTAGCGGCGAAGGTCGCCGATAGCGGCGCAGAGTTCACGGTTGACTTCCTCCAAGACCCTCCCCGGAGAAGGAGAATGCGCACCGTGCAGGCCCAGAGAGATTTTGACCATCGCCGTCACCAAGGCGGCCGGCACCCCGTGTCCGCTCACGTCGGCCATCACAATCGTCCAGTGGCCCGGGGAACTCTCGAAAATATCGTAGAAGTCGCCGCCCAGTTCTTCCATGGGAAGGTAGGCTGCCGCAACCACCAAGGGACCTGTTTCTGGGAAGAAATGGGGAATCAAGGCTTCCTGAATCTTCTGGGCAAGCTTGAGTTCCTTGATCATCACCGCGTTGGTCCGCTCCAACGTGTCGGTTCGCGCTCGGACTAGGTCTTCCATGCGCCGGCTATAGTCCTCAATCTGATCAAGCATGGTGATAAAGGTCTCGGTGAGGGCTCGGATTTCACCGCTGGAGGTCAGAGGAGGGCGAACCGAGTAATCGCCGCTGGAAACCTGCGACGCCGTGCTCGTCAGTCTTTCCAAGGGTCTGGTCAGGCGCCTAGCCATGAGAAGCGCCAGAACAAAAGAGAACAGCGTCACGATTCCCGAGGAGGCAAAGGCCAAGAGCGTCGC
>CAYYUZ010000013.1:0-5859 GCA_964475005.1 uncultured Spirochaetales bacterium | reverse complement strand
CGGATCTGAAGAATCGCCAAGTGGAGCACCTCGGCCGTCTTCTCTTCGGCCAAGTCCTTTTGAGTGAGGAGATTGAGCTGGGAAGAAGTCCGCGACAGGAAGGTGAGGGTCAACGCGATCAAGGAGAGGAACAGGAGGGCCAGCGTGCCCGCCAAGCCTAGGACGCGGGTTCTGAGCGTCATGGCTCGATCTCGAGCGGGCCTGGTTTGCCCAAATAAAATCCCTGCGAAAAATCGACCCCGAGGTCTTTGGTGGTCTGATAAACTTCAAGGGTGTGGACGTGTTCCGAAATGGTCTTGAGCCCGAGTTCCTGCGAGAAGCCGACGATGGTCTTGACGATCACCCTTGCATTCTTCTCGGTGTCGATCTGCTGGATCAGCGAAGAGTCGAGCTTGATGTAGTCCACATCGAGTTTCAGCAGGTAGTCGAAATTGGAGTAACCAGAACCGAAGTCGTCGATGGCCACCTTGACCCCCGCCATTTTCATTCCCACAAGGAATTTTTTCACCTCGCGGTAGTTTTCGATGCCCTCGGATTCGAGAATTTCGACAACGAGCCGCCTCGCCGTTTCTGGGTGCGCGTCGATCTTGGAGCGCAAGAAGTGGTGGATCTCGGGGCTGAGCATATCGCTGACCGAAAGGTTGATCGAAAACTCGAACGCGGAGTCGGAGAAGGCGGCAAAGGCCTGATTGACCATGGCCTTGGTGATGTCGCCGTCGTAGCGGGACCTGCGGGCCACTTCAAGAAACTTAGCCGGTAGATGCAAGACACCGTCGGAACCCCAAAGGCGGGCCAAGGTTTCGTATTTCACAATGTTTCCGTTGAGGTTGTCGATGATCGGCTGATAATGGGCCACGATCCTCTCGTCCTTGATGGCCTGTTTGACGGCGGTCTTCCAAAACAAGTTGCGTTCGAAGACCTGTTGAATGTCAAGCGATTCGTGGAAGACCAAGTAGGGCTTCTGCGTCGCCTTGGCTTTCTTCAAGGCCATGTCGGCCTGAGCAAGGAGCTGGGGCCAAGCGCCCCGATCCGGATCTCTTCCAACCGGCAGGCCCATGGCGGCCCCGCAGGTGACCCGAAGGTTGATGGGCTCTCCTTCAAGAGTAAACGAGGTTTCGTTCACCCTCGACGTCAAAGTCCTCACAAGATCGGAAACATGACTTTCTTCAAAGGGAGAATCGAACAGAAGGGCAAACTCGTCGGCGGGCATCTTGTAGAGACGAAAGGCCATCGCGGTTTGGTGTTCCTCCAGCCTTTGTGCCAGGTCCTTGAGCACGACATCGCCCCTCCGGTTGCCGTAGCTGTCGTTGATTTCCTTAAAGGAATCGACGTTCACCAAAATGAGGATGGGCGTAGCGGTGAGAGAAATATCGAGGAGAAGCTGAGCCCGGCTGGGAAGACCCGTCACCAAATCTGTACGCGTTTTCACAGTAAGTCTCGCGAAGACGTTTTCGAAGTGGTTGGCCAAGGCGTTCAAGTGGTCCCCGAGAACCCCCAATTCGTTCTTGACAGGGAGGTCGGCCCTTTGGTCAAGCCGTTCCTTGCGCCACTGCGCCACAGAGACTTCAAGGCGGTTGAGTGGATCTGCGACGTTGTGAACGAACCAGCTTCTGGAACTGAAAGAAATCACAAGAAAAGCGACGACGAGGGATCCGGCTGTCACCTCGACGACAAGCCAAGGGGGGACAACGCTGGAAAGCAACGTGAGCGGCAATGCAACGCACCCCCAACAGAGCGCGAGTCGCCGCAGGAACGAATTGATCAGCATGGATGGGCGGCTCATGGTTTGCCCACGAAGTATACACCAAGACCCCGTCGCGGCAAGATCCTTTTGAAGGGCTGAGTCCTTTGTTTGTCTTCAGTTCACAATCAGTTCAGCCATCCGCCCCAAATACCCCGAGGCGACGGCCCCCAGGCCGTTGTCCATGAGTGCCATGGCTTCGCGGGGGTGCTGGTTGGCCAGTCCCGAGACGATGTAGGGCACTTGGTAGCCCCAGCGAAGTTCCTTTTGCAAGGCGGGAATGCTCGTTTCCAACAGGGAAAAGAGAGCGGAAAGCTTTTCAAGAGGGACTCCCATTTGGGGAAGAAGGAGTTCGAGCGGAGTGTTGCCCGCGCCGCGCCCCATACCCGCCAGCGAAGCGTCGAGGAAGGTGGCGCCGGCTTCCACCGCCGCCAGCGAATTGGCCAGCGCCAACTGAAGGTTGTTGTGGCCGTGAAAGCCGACGGCCTTTCCGCCTGTGGTTTCCCTGTAGTGTTCTACAAGCAACCGGGTTTGGCTGGGGGTCAAGTTGCCGTAACTGTCGACCACCGAAATGGCCGTCACGGGGCTTGCCTTGCCGACAAGTTTCAAGGCCTCTTCAAGCGCCTGGGGTTCGGCTTCGCTGACCGCCATGATGTTGAGGAAGGTTTCATAACCCAGGCTATCCAGAAGCCGAGTCGCGGCCACGCCCTCCTCGATCTGGGGCACGTAACAGGCGACTCTCACGGCACCGATCACCGATTCCGAGGCTGGGGGCATGTCCCGAGGGTCAAAGCGCCCAATGTCGAGCATGACTGTCAACACCGAGTCGGACCCAGGAATCCAGAACTCCCTGAGCACGTCTTCGCGGCAAAAACGCCATTTGCCGTGGTCCACAGGGCTGAAATACGCGGTGGAGGCCTTGTAGCCGAGTTCAATATAGGCGCTTCCGGCTCGGCGCGAGGCCGCCAAGATTTGGCGGACAAACTCGTCATCGAACTGCCAACGGTTCATCAACCCCCCGTCGCGAATGGTACAGTCGAGAACTTTCACCGGATTCATACTGCTCTCCTCAAGGCCAAAAAAAAACCCGAAGCACAGGGCTTCGGGTTCGTTGGTCGCTGGGTTGGAACTAACGTTCCGCACCTAGACGTCGAACCCGAGAAAGCCAGAAATAAAAATAAAAGTGGGCCTGGGGTTGGAACGTGTTCCGGTGCATAGAAACGAAGATGAACCGAAGCGGACGAATTGTCAAGAGGCCGTTCCCCCACTGGAAATTATGGAGAAATGTGATATTTTACAATCCCCATGAACCCGTTGATGACCCTTGTCGAGGTCAAACAGAAACACCTCGTCGAAGACAGGCTGAAAGCCATTGCCGCCCAGCTGATTTCGGCCCACCGCCGCAAAAGCCACGATCTTGTCATTCCGTACGCCCGTCAGGCGGGCCTCCCCATCGAGGGGCAGGCACCCCATCACCTGTTCATGAGGACGATTCAGGTCTTTCACCCCGACAGGTTGACCTTGATCTGGAATCAGGTCGAACGCGCGGTTCACTTCTCGGACCAGGTGGCCCTCGACGGTTTCGTCAGACTCCTCCGGTACCACCCCGAGACGGTCTCGATGAGAACCGAGGTGGACTTCGACCAAGAGGAAGAGGTTTACGGCTTCGATTCCGACGACTTCGGTTTTGATATCCATGACACTTTCGACGACGAGGAATTTGTAGGTCAAGCCTGGGACCCCGACGAAGGGACGTTCTACTCGGCGGTCAAACGCGAACTGTTCGGGAACCTTGACGTGTATCCCGATGTCGCCGACCTCGCCAAACTCGAAGGGGAACTCGACCTCTCCGACTACGATCTGCATGATCTTGAAGGCATCGAACACTGCCAAAGCCTGACCATTCTCAACCTTTCCCGGAACAACCTCGACAACGTGTTCCTTTTGAGCGGCCTGACCAAACTCGAAGCCCTCGACTTGGCGGAAAATGACCTCGAAGATGCCGATAGCTTAGGAGCCCTGGTCAACCTCAAAGAACTCGATCTGTCGGCCAACGAGATCGACGATGTGGCGTTTCTCGATCGCCTGACGGCGTTGAAATACGTCGACCTGACGGGCAATCCCGTGCGAAACAAGGCCGTCATCGACCGCCTGGAAGCGCGGGGCGTGATTGTGATCATCTAGCCTATGCTAGAATTGTCCCCATGATCACCATTGAAAATGACTATCTGCGCGCCTCGTTTCTCACCAAGGGAGCCGAATGGCGGTCCTTTGTCGAAAAGGTCCACGGTCGCGAGTTGCTTTGGCAGGCCGATGCCCAATACTGGGGAAAGACGGCACCTGTGCTGTTTCCTATTGTTGGGAGCCTCAAGAACGGCACCTATGAATATCAAGGAACGACCTACCAACTCCCTCGCCACGGCTTTGCGCGCGACAAGGAGTTCCGGGTCAAGGAGGCCGAGAGCTGGCGTGTCGTGTTCGCGCTTGACGCCGACGACGAGACCCGCAAGGTCTTTCCCTTCGACTGGACGCTTGAAATCGAGTATCGCCTGTGGAAGCGGGTGATCCACACGACCTACCGGGTCCTCAACACCGGCGGCGCTGACCTGCTGTTCAGCATCGGAGCTCATCCGGCGTTCAACCTGCCCTTCGAAGAAAACGCCAAATTTGAGGATGGGTTCCTCGACTTCGAGATGAAGGAAGCGCTGGAGCGATGGATGCTCGACGGCAACGGCCTCCTTTCCGGCGAAACCCGCCCCTTGCCCAACGCGGGCCGGTCTCTGGTCACCACCCGTTCGTTGTTTTCCGAGGACGCCGTTGTGCTGAAGAAGATCAAATCCAGCCGCATCGCTCTTCGGCAGAAGGATTCCGGCTCGTCGCTCAGCATGGAGTTCCCGGGGTTCCCTTACTTTGGCATCTGGTCGGCTCCCCATGCTCCGTTTGTCTGCCTTGAACCCTGGTGCGGCGTGGCCGATTCCGTCGGCGCCACCGGCAAACTTGAGGAGAAAGAAGGAATCAACCGCCTGGCCGCAGGCGAAACCTTCACCCGGAGTTTTGCGATCACGGTCGAGGGATAAGGGCCTCGCTGGCCACTTGAAAAATTTCCTCATGGACCGCGAGCCTGCCGCTCCTGGCCGTGAGGAAGAAATGGTCACTTCCAGAAAGCAGCACGTAGCGATGGCTGGGAACAAGCCTCTGATAGGCCGAACGGTTCCACAGTTGATCGACGATCTGGTCGCGGTCCCCCGAGAAGATGACGAGGGGGAAGCTCAGACTTTCATGGTCGGCCCACGCGTCGAGCCAGCGGTGAAGTTCGGCGAACCAATGGGTGGGTGCCTGGGTGCCGTCGAGGTAGCCGTCGTTTCCGAGCTGCGCGGGGATTCCTTTGATCGCCCAGCCGAGGAGGGCTTCACCCGTCAATAACGCGGGGTACCAGGCGGGACGTAGTAGCGGGGCGCAGAAGATCACCCGGTCGGGAACGAAGGTGCCGGGTCGCGACAGGGCGTCGAGGCACGCCGCGGTGCCCAGGGAATGGGCAAGAAGGACTACGGGGCCTTCCCATGGCTGCGCCGAGCACCAGGCAAGCCACGTCTGGACGGCGTCGCCGTACTCTGAGAATTGGTCAATATCGCCCCGCGGCCCGGTGGACAGGCCGTGCCCCGGAAGGTCAAGAGTGACCACAGACCACCCCCGCGAAACGAAAAAGGCAAACGTGTAGGCAAAATCGGCGGCGTGGCTCAGGTAGCCGTGAACGAACAGAAGCGTGCCTCTCGGCTTGGTCCCAGGAAGAAAGACGTCGATTCCTAGACGCTCGACACGGTCCTCCCGAGCCAACTGTATCGTTCCTGCTTGGTGCCACACCGGGGTGGCCGGCCACTCGCCGAGCACCGCCAACCGTTCGCGGTAGCGAGTCAGGGCCGGTCCGACGGCTGGAAGAAAATGGGGCCCCTCGTTCGGCAGGCTGACCGGCTTATGGTTCCAGGTGGTCGCCGAGAAATCCTCAAGCTCTGTGCCCAAAGCCTGGCGAGTGGCTTCAGCCGTCTCGGAGGCAAACGTTGGCGAACAGACCAGAACCGCCAGCAACCAAAAAGGACGAAGTCCGCGCCAAGTCCGCATGC
>CAYYUZ010000012.1:39843-49150 GCA_964475005.1 uncultured Spirochaetales bacterium | reverse complement strand
ACAACGGGGCAAACAACGTGACAAAGGGCGCAGTCGGTGTCGATCTTGATGTTAGGTTCTCTTCTCAATTGCTTTCGCAGCACCCTCATTTGCGTATCTGGTTCTTGCTTTAGCGTCAAGTCTTAGGCCGTTCGCACTGCACCATTCTAGAAATACAGAAGGTTCCAAGTTGATCGGAATCGCTCTGATGCCTTCGCTTCGAAGTCTCCGAAGAAGACTTTCAGCACTCTGCAACCATTCGCCATAGGTATCCGGAAGCTTCGACTTATCTTCGAATTTTTCTTTCAGAAAGGAGAATTCCGTTCCGAAGTACAACTCTGGCACCAAAGCCATGAAAGAATTCCTTTATCTGGGGAAGAAGAGCAACTATTACGACAAGTGTTGAAGCTATGGTTCCCAAAAAAGTCCATGTTTCCCCAGCGTTCTTGAAATCAAAAAAATGTTCCATTTTGAATCACATCTGACATCTCCCAAAGAAACGTACTGGGGCTCAAATACGGCCTTTTCCTCCCCGCCCGAAGGGTCGACCAAACAAGGCGCTACACGGTCACCAATAACACCCGTCCCCAGGCTCCCCGGCCGTCTTGCCGAGTCCTACCCGAGCCCCCCCACTCTAAGCCCCCTGGCGCATTCGAGCAACAAACATCCAACCTCACCACTAACCCGCCGACGATAAAGCCCCTCTGCGGCTTCTCCGCGCCCTGTTCGGTTCCCTTCCCTCCTCTCCGTTTCTCCGTCCCTCCGTGTTCAATTCACTTCTGGTCTCCGAGACCAACCATTAGTTCTCAGAGACGTAACGTTAGGCCTCGATCCCCCGTCGTTTGGTCCTCAGGACTCTCCCTTTGGTCTACGGGACGAATCGCCGGGGCGTCCAGACCAAACCGAGCGTCCCCCAGACCCGGCATTTGGTCTCCAAGGCGAAATGTTTGGTCTTTGACACGAATTATTTGGTCCCGGACACGAAATCGACCAACAAAAAGGCCCTTGCGAACATCACACTGACATTCACAAGGGCCCAAAATCGCCACCCGATTCGAGTCGGGCCGGGGAGAGTACGGCCTAGGCCAATAAGCCTACTTTCTCGCAGGGAAGGTTTTATCGAGGGCCTGATTCAACGCCAGCACATTCACAAAGGCCGGGGGATCCCAAGGCAACACGGGTTGCTGAGCCAGGGACTCGGCGAGTTCCCGGAGTTTCAGGGGAGTGGCCCCCGGTCGAGCCAAGGCCACGAAGGGCACTTGAAACAACGCCGCGTCCAAATCCAGGTGCGGGTCCAGTCCGCTCCCCGAGGCCGTCACGAGCGCCTCAGGAATCGGACCTTGCACTCCCGCGGCCTTCTGCTTGTCCTTCCAAAGCTTCACGGCGGCCGTGACGTTGTCCTGGAACGGTTTTCCGACGACTGTGAGGTTCGAACCTCCTGACGCCATGGGGTTGTACGCATGATCACCCGAGGCCGAGGGCCGGCCCTGGAAGTAGGCCACAGAAGCGGAAAAGTCTTGGCCTATCAGCGTGGACCCAACGACCTTTCCATCCTTTTGCACTAGGGAACCGTTGGCCTGCGCCGGGAAAGCGACCTGGCCGACGACCGTGACGACCAGAGGGTAGCCCAAGCCGAGGAGCACGGTGAACACGATCACGAAACGAAGCGAAATCAAGAGTTCTTTCATTTAGAACACCTTTCCTGTGAGCAGGATATCGATGACTTTGATGCCGACGAACGGCAGGGCCAGGCCCCCCAGCCCATAGAGGAACAGATTCTTGCGGAGTAGCCGGATGGCCGACGTCGCCTTGTAGGCCACCCCTTTCAAGGCGAGAGGAATCAGCGCCGGAATGATGAGCGCGTTGAAGATGACCGCCGAGAGGATGCCCGACTCGGGGGTGGCCAGATGCATGATGTTCAAAGCCGCGAGGCCCGGGTAGGTCAGAACAAAGAGACCGGGGAGAATGGCGAAGTACTTGGCCACGTCGTTGGCGATACTGAACGTGGTCAGCGAACCACGGGTGATCAGCATCTGTTTTCCGACCAGCACCACATCGGTGAGTTTTGTCGGGTTGGAATCGAGGTCGACCATGTTTCCGGCTTCCTTTGCGGCCTGGGTTCCCGAGTTCATCGCTACGGCCACGTCGGCTTGGGCGAGGGCCGGGGCGTCGTTGGTGCCGTCACCGGTCATGGCGACAAGGTGACCCTCAGCCTGATACTTGCGGATCAACGCAAGTTTGTCTTCGGGTTTCGCCTCGGCCAAGAAATCGTCGACTCCGGCTTCGGCCGCGATAGTGGCTGCCGTCAGCGGGTTGTCGCCGGTGATCATGACGGTCTTGATGCCCATCTCTCGGAGAGCCTGAAACCTTTCTCTAATGCCGTCCTTCACGATGTCTTTGAGGACGACGATGCCAAGGACTTTTTCGTCGACGCTTACCGCCAGCGGCGTGGCGCCCTGACGAGACGCGTTGTCGGCAATTTGCTTGACCTGGTCGGACCAGCGGCCACCTTGTGATTCGAGCCAGGCTTGTATCGACGCCGGGGCTCCCTTTCGGTAAGCCTTTCCGGCCCAATCTAAGCCGCTCATCCGCGTCTGAGCGGTGAAGGGAATGGCCTTGTGTTCGGTTTGACCCACTTCTGGAACTGCAGACGGATGAAGGCGTTTGGCCAAGGTGCGGATGCTCCGTCCCTCGGGAGTGTCGTCGGCCAGCGAGGCCAGGGCGGCAGCGGTGGCCAATTCCGTGGCTGCGATCCCAGGGGCCGGCAGAAACTCGCTCGCCATCCGGTTGCCCAAGGTGATGGTGCCCGTTTTGTCTAGCAGGAGCACATCGACGTCGCCAGCGGCCTCCACGGCTCGGCCGGAAGTGGCCAAGACGTTGACTCGCGACAAACGGTTCATGCCGGCGATGCCAATGGTAGAAAGCAAGGCGCCAATGGTGGTCGGGGCCAGGCAGACGAACAGCGCGATGAGAGCTGTGAGGCTGGCTACCTGCCCCGTCCCATTGAGCTTTACGACAAAAGAACTGAAAGGAAGCAGGGTCGCAGTCACAACGAGGAAGATCAGCGTCAGCGCAGCCAACAGGATGGTCAACGCGATCTCATTCGGGGTTTTCTTGCGGTTCGCCCCCTCGACAAGGGCGATCATTCGGTCGAGGAAGCCCTGACCGGGGTCGGCCGAAATCCGGACGATGAGCTTGTCGGAGAGCACCTTGGTGCCTCCGGTGACCGAACTGCGGTCGCCGCCAGCTTCCCGGATGACAGGAGCGCTCTCGCCCGTGACGGCGCTTTCATCGATGGACGCCGCACCGAGAAGGATCTCCCCGTCGGCGGGAATCAACGAACCGGTTTCGACGAGTACGAGGTCCCCCTGGCGAAGGGCGCCGGAGCCGACGCTTTGGAGTTTGGCGTCCCACTGTGCTGAGGCGATCTTGAATGCCTTGACCTCACTGCGGGTCTTGCGCAGTTCGGCGGCCTGAGCCTTGCCCCGGCCTTCGGCCACGGCTTCGGCGAAGTTCGAGAACAAGACGGTGAACCACAGCCAGAGGGCCACCGCCAGAATGAAGGGGCCGGTGGCTCCGGCATCGGAGACGCCGAACCACGAGGCAACCCAAAAGATCGTCGTCAGAAGAGCGCCGACGAATACCGTGAACATGACAGGATTCTTGATCTGGACCCGGGGGTCCAGCTTCGTGAAACTCTCGAGTCCCGCCCGAAGAAAGAGTTCCTTGAGCTGGTTGCTGTTGAGGTGCTGTTTCGTTTTCATACCTTTCCTTTGATCACAACGTCTGGAAATACTCGGCGATGGGGCCGAGGGCCAGTCCGGGGAGGAAGTTCAAACCGGCGACGATAAGGATGAAGAAGATGGCCAGAGCGGCAAACGTCAGCCCGTGGGTGGGCATAGTACCCAGGCTGAGTATGGAGGCCTTCTTGCGCCCCAAATTGCCTGCGAGGGCCAGGATGGGGATGATCACGCCGAAGCGGCCGATGAACATGGCCAGGGCCCCCGTGACGTTGAGAAAGTGCGTATTGCCGTTGAGGCCTGCGAACGCACTGCCGTTGTTGTTTCCCTGGGAGGTGTAAGCGTACAGAATCTCGCTGAATCCGTGGGCTCCTCCATTGTTCAGGGAGGTGGGTGTGTTGTGCCACAGCGCTGCCCCGGCGGTGCCGATCAGCACGACAAACGGCGTGATCATGACGGCCACGACGATCATCTTCATGTCAAAGGACTCGATCTTCTTGCCCAAATACTCCGGGGTACGCCCGACCATCAAACCCCCCACGAAAACCGTCAGCATCAGCACGGCGATCATGCCGTAGAGTCCCGAGCCGACGCCGCCGAAGATCACCTCACCCACCTGCATGAGTAGCATGGGGATCATGCCTCCCAACGGCGTGAAGCTGTCATTCATCGCCGATACAGCTCCACAAGAGGTTGCCGTCGTGATGTCATTGAACAGCACGGATGGACCGACGCCGAATCTGGTTTCCTTGCCTTCCAGGTTGCCGGCACTTCCGTCCACTCCCATGGCGGCAGCGTGGGAAAGAGGAGCTGTCTCGGCGGCGAGGTTGAGGGCGAAGAACGCGGTGAAGAGCACCGCCATGATGCCGAAGATGGCCCAGCCCTGGCGCATGTCCTTGGCGGCCCTGCCGAACATGAACACCAAAGTTGCGGGGATCAAGAACGTTAGCAAGCTTTCCAGGAAGAGGGTGAACGCTGTGGGACTCTCAAAGGGGTGGGCGGAATTGGCGTTGAAGAATCCGCCACCGTTGGTCCCGAGTTCCTTGATGGCTTCCTGACTAGCCAGAGGCCCCATGGGGAAGGTCTGGGTGCCACCGGTGAGGGTTGTGCTTTGGATGTACGGCAAGAAGTTTTGGATGGCGCCCTGGGAAACCAGAATCAGCGCCGCGACCACAGAAATCGGCAGGAGCACGTAGACGTTGATCCGGACCATGTCGACCCAGAAGTTACCCAGATGCCCTGATTCCTTGCGGACAATGCCTCGGACTAGCGCGAACAAAACGGCGATTCCCATAGCCGCCGACAGGAAGTTCTGAACTCCCAGGACGGTCATTTGCGAGAAGTAACTCATGGTCGACTCGCCGCCGTAGTTCTGCCAGTTCGTATTCGTGACGAAGCTGACCGCCGTGTTGAGCGCCAGATCCCAGGGAACCCCGGGAAGATTCTGGGGGTTCAGGGGAAGATAGTTCTGAAAGAACAGGATGAGGAAGACCACGACAACCTTCACCAACGAAAGAATCATCACGGCTCCGACCCACTGTTTCCAATCCATCTCTTTGTCGGACTGGATGCCGCTGATCTTGTACAGGGCCTTCTCAAACGGATTGACCTTCTTGGTCACACCCTCGTAGACCCACAACACCAGACGGCTGAGCGGCCAAGCGGCCAAAAGCAGAACGCCGAAGAACACGATGTAGTTCAGAAGATCGTTCATAGGTCCTCCGCGCGGAACATCGCGAAGACCAGATAGAGAAAGAGCGCGCCGACAACGACGGCGGTCAGTCCTGTCAAAACAACCACAGTAAGCCTCCTGGAAGGTCTTTCCAGGGCAAACATAAAGGGGATTCCTGTAAAAAAGACGCTAAAACTCGGTTCTGCCGCCAAGCTCAACGACCTGTCCAGGCGGAAGCTGGTAGAACGAGGTCGCGTCGAGTGCATTGTGAACCATGAAAATAAACAGGTGTTTTCGCCACGACGAGAGGCCCCGGTCGCGGGAGCCGAGCACGAGGGCTTCCTTTCCGAGAAAGTAGGTGACAAGCTCCGCCCGGAAATCCAGGTTTGGAATTTGACTCAACGCCTCGGGAACATTGGGGGACTCGCCGAAGCCGTAGCGTAGTTCGATTTGCTTGATTCCTAGGCCCATGTCGACGACTTTGGCGCGAAGCTCAGGGTCGACCTGCGGAACTTCTTCGGTCAGAACGGTAACGACCAGGGTAGAATCATGAAGGACCTGGTTGTGTTTCAGGTTGTGCAGGAGAGAGACCGGAACTCCCTTCGGATTTCCCGCGAGGTACACGGCCATTCGATGAATGCGTACAGGGGGCGTTGCCGATCGGGATAGACTGTCCACAAAATCCGGAAGCGAAAGGAACCGAGACTCCACAACCGTCCGCAGCGCGCTCCGGCCGTCCCGCCAGGTCAGCATCAGGGTCCCCAAGACGACAGCTGTGGCGAGGACCACCCAGCCTCCAGAAAACAGTTTGGTGGCGTTGGCCGAAAAAAAGACGCCGTCGAAAAGGAAGAAGGGCAAAGCCACCAAGGCCAAGACAACCCACTTGGTTTTCCACAGTTTGCGGGCCGCCACGGCCAGAAGGGTGGTGGTCAGGAGCATCGTCCCGGAAACAGCAATTCCGTAGGCGTCGGCCAACTTGGCGGAGGCGCCAAAGCCAAGCACCAAAGCGACGGTGCCCAGAAACAAAAGGCCGTTGACCAGGGGAACGTAGACCTGCCCGATGGTCTGCGACGAGGTGTGCCGAATCGAAAGCCGAGGTAGAAAGCCCAACTGAACGCTTTGCCGCGCCAGCGAGAACGCTCCCGTGATGACGGCTTGGCTGGCAATCACCGTCGCCGCCGTGGAAAGCAGCACGAGCGGCGTGAGAAACCAGGTCGGCGACAACTGAAAGAACAGATTATCGGTCTTCGAAGGATCGAGGAGGATGAAGGCGCCTTGTCCCAAATAGTTGAGGACGAGCGCCGGGAAGACCAGAGCATACCAACCTCGTCGGATCGGCCGCTTGCCGAAATGGCCCAGGTCAGCATAGAGGGCTTCGGTGCCCGTCACGGCCAAGAAAATGTACCCCAGGAGCGCGAAGGCCAGCAGGGGGTTGTACGCGATGAAACCAAGGGCGCATCCAGGGTTCAGCGCCCACAGGATCTCGGGCTTGTGGAGAATAGCCGTGAAGCCCAAGATGGCCAACACCAGGAACCAGAGCACAATGATGGGCCCGAAGTACATGGCCACGCGGCTGGTTCCCTTGGATTGGAAGGCAAAGAGACCGACCAAGACGCCCACCGAAAGGGGAACGACCCAGGGTTGAAACACGGGCGACACGAGATTGAGCCCCTCAAGAGCCGAAAGCACCGAAACCGCTGGCGTCAGCACGCCATCGCTGTAGAGCAGGGCCGCACCGACGATTCCCGCCACAGCCACAAGACTGGCAACCTTTCCTGACTTGTTTGCCAGCCGAGAAGAGACCAGGCTGACCAAGGCCAAGATCCCGCCCTCGCCGCGGTTGTCCGCGCGGAGCACGAGGGCGAGGTATTTGACGCAGACAACGAGAATAAGTGTCCAGATCAGAAGCGAAACCACCCCGGTGACCGGTTCCTGACCAAGGGCGACACCGCGACCCGGGGCCAAGCACTCTCGCAGGGCGTAGATGGGCGAAGTCCCGATGTCGCCGAAGACGACACCAATCGCGCCGACGGTCAGGACAAGGGGGCGTTGCGGCGCGGCCGAAGACTTCATCCAGACAGCTTCGCCCAAACCGTGTAAAAAAACCGTAAAATCTACAGCAGGTCGAAGAACCCCCAAAAAACTCACCCATTATATGTCTTGACGGTTATATACAAGTTGGGTTATTCTAACTCCGTGGAATCTATCTTTGAAGTCCTTGCTGAGCCGAATCGTCGGGCCATTTTGAGTCTCTTGCTCTCGTCGCAGCAGTCGGTGGGAGAGATCGAGCGACGACTCAGAATGCCGCAGCCTCTGGTGTCCAAACATCTGCGGGTGTTGCGAAACGCCGGTTTTGTCGAGGCAAGGGTCGATGCTCAGAGGCGGCTCTACCGGTTGAGGCTGGAGCCGCTTCAAGAGGTTGAGGCTTGGCTGGCTCCTTTTCGCCAGCTCTGGTCGTCGCACGTCGACGCCCTAGAGCGTCACCTCGACCGCATCGACCAAGAGTCCGGACTCGAAGATTCCCAAGGAGGCGAACATGACTGAGCGTGAAAAGTATGCTCCGGGTGCCGCAGCGGGTGCCCGCGTCCTCAAGGAAGGGGAGCAGTGGACCCTCGTTCTCGTCCGAGACCTGCGTCACGCACCAGAAAAAGTCTGGCGAGCCCTCACCGAGCCGTCCCAGCTGAAAGAGTGGGCGCCTTTCGACGCTGATCGAAGTTTGGGTGTTGCGGGAAATCGGGTGAACCTCACCACTGTGGGCGCGCCAACACCGCTGGTTGCCGAAACGACGGTGATACGAGCCGAGGCTCCACGGGTGTTGGAGTACGACTGGGGCGGAAGAGACGTGCGGTGGGAACTCGAAGCGACGGCCGACGGCACCCGCTTGACCTTGTGGGCCGCGATCGACCGGCGGTTCATCTCGATGGGGACGGCCGGCTGGCATATTTGCCTCGACGTTTTGGACCACCTTTTGGGCGGTGTTCCCCTCGGCCGCATTGTCGCGGGTGACGCTCTGAAGTTCGAAGGGTGGCAAAGGTTGAATCAAGAGTACGCCCAGCAGTTCGGGATCGAAGCGCCCAAATGGCCTCCACAAAACGGCAAATAAAAGGAGAAAAGAAAACATGAACAACATTCAACTCCCCTTCCTGGTGGAAGGGATACTAATTCTCGCCGCCGCGGGTTTCGGGCTACTTCTACGCCGGAAAGGAAAGCCTTACGGAAAAGGGAAACTGGTCGTCCACCTGTTCTTCTTTTTGTGGTTTGCCACAGGTTTCGGCTTCATTCTGTACGCACTTTCGGCGGCTCAAATCTCGGTTGTCGCTTGGGGCGTGGTGACTCTCATGGGATTGGCGGTCGTGACACAACTGGTCTCCGGTCTCGTGTTGTTGTTCGTCAAGAGCACAGCCAAATCACTTCCCAGGATTCATTTAACCTCAGCGATTGTGATGTTTGTTTGTGACGTAGCAGCGTTCTTTCTGACGGGAAGCTAGAAGCGGCCTTACCAGTAGGTCGCCCTCCAGTAGGGACCGACGTAGAAGGGGTCAAAGTAGGGTTCGTAGTACACCACGGTGGTCGGCTCAACGACTTCGTAGGTCTCGAGGCTTCCTCCGGCGGGGGTGCCTCCTCCGTTGCCTCCTCCCTGTTCTTTCTCGATCTTGAAGAGTTGCAAAAGGACCTCGGTTCCCTTGCCAATCACATCACGCAGCACGGCCTCGCCGGTCACCGCCGCGCCGGAAGGGTCGGTGTAGCCGAGGTCTTCGGCCTGTAACGCTGTATCGCAGACGGCAAGAAGTTCGTTCCAGGTCGTTCCCAGGGTCAGGTCGAACTGCCATCCAGACTTTGTGGTATCAAAGCGTCCTTCATTGAGAAAACTCATGAACACGATTTCCAGAGGATCGATCTTCTTGAACTCGGCAAC
>CAYYUZ010000012.1:27380-39743 GCA_964475005.1 uncultured Spirochaetales bacterium | reverse complement strand
TGTTTACCAGCGCTTCGAGGAGGAACAGCAGGACAAACGTCTCCTTCTTTTCGTCGGTGAGTTCGTACGTCTTGGGCATGGGTTACCTTCTTTTCCCGAAAGAACCGCTTCGGATTCGAGTGGTCCGCGGAGTGCTGAGGGGGGCCGGGCTCTTGGCCGGCGCGGTGCCGAAGCCACCAGTGCCGATCGGTTTGCTTGTATCGCGGGCTTGGAACGACTTCTGTGAACTTGTCTGGTTTGACAGAGATTTGGCCGGCTGTGAAAAGCTGCTGTTGCTGGTGTAAGGTACGGTCCTCGTGACGTAGGTCGTTCGGGGAACCGTTTGATACACATGGTAATAGGAGGGGTAGTACCCGTAGGAATATGCGGGATGGTACCAGATCGGGTGGGGTGCAAGCAGCCACGACAGCAACAGCAGGTCACCCAAGGGAATCGTCGAGTGGTAGTAGCCGTTGTTTCCATAGTACTGCGGGTTTCCGGTCACCGCCATACTGGCCTGGCTGTCGTCGACCTTGTCGATTTGAATGCTCGCCAGTTCCACAGTTGTTCCATTCTTGAGTTTGGTGCTGAGCGCGAAACTGTACTGCGACCCTTGATTCTTGGTTTCAAGGACGTTGATGTAGTTGGCTTGACCGTCGTGGTCGAGGTCGAGGTTGTTGATGCCTCCTGGCTGATTGAGCGCCCTTTCCAGCTCTTCGGCGCTTCTGGCGGTTTTGGCCAGTTCCCCGACGGCTTGAAGGTTAAGACCCTCAACGCCAAGATTGGCCTCTTTCTCGATCACGGTAACGCTTGTCCTCGTGTTGCCGCCGCAGGACATCAGCGCCAGCAGCACCGTCAGAACCAGCAACGGTAAGAAATCCTTCATCTCATTCCTGCCTTCGTGCTGAAAGATACACAACTCACGGGGCGCCGAGAAGAGACCCTTCATTTCTTGAGCTGGTTCTGAAGCCATTTGTCGAGTTGGTTGGCAAAGGCTTGTTTGTCCTTGGGACTGTAGGCTCCCGGCCCCCCCGTGTTCAGGCCTTCAGTTCGCAAATTGTCCATCAGATCGCGCAAGGCGAGGCGAGGACCGATGTTGGCTTCTGTCAGGAAGTTTCCGCGGGGATCCAGAACAGCGGCTCTTGAGGATTTTCGGATGACCCGGGCCGCCAAAGGAATATCGGCGGTGATCACGAGATCGTCGGGGGCGGCCAGTTCGACAATGCGATCATCGGCCTCGTCGGCGCCGCTGGGAACGACAAGCAAAGAAATGCGCTGCGACTCTGGAAATCGCATGGGGGAGTTCGCCACAAGGACCAAGGTAAGCTCAAGCCGCGCCGAGACGCGGAACAGAATCTCTTTGGCGGGAAGGGGACAGGCGTCGGCGTCAATGAGAATTCTCATACGGCGTGGTTGGTCGCTTGCTGAAGCTAGGTTCCGTTCTTTTCGAACAGGAATTTGGCGAAGGTGCTGATCAGCGAGAACCAGCGTTCCAGGTCGTTGTCCACGGCTTCGGTGGTGCAACCGTGTTCCAGGTCTCTGTCCATTTCGAGGAAAGGCTCACCCTTGTCATTGAGGTACATCCGACCGTAGCGATAGTGCCGGTTCCAGTCCAGCGCCTTGTCATTGGTGATGTCGCTTCTTGCGTCGAAGCTGAGACAGTATTGAATGTTCTTGGCGCGTCCCTCGTCGGACATCGCATAGAAGTAGATGGCAAAATGATAACCCTCGGCGGCGCTGAGAATGCGGGTCTCTTCGCTGTCGTCCTTGGCTACCTTGATCTCTGCCTTGTAGCCTTTTGCCGTCAGGATTTGGGCCATTTCCTGCAGGGTAATCCCCCCATCGGGGAGAGCTTCAGAAAACCCGTTCCCTCCAAAAGCGAACAAAACTCCCACAAAGGCAGCTAGAAACCGCAAGTTCCTCATGATCTTCTCCTTTCATAGAAGGTAGCACGAAGCACCCGCCCGCCCAAGGAGGTTTCTAGCCCTTCTGGTTGGCCAGCACGAAGTTTGTGCTTTCCATGACGTCGAGTGTCTCTCCGTTTTTTCCCGCGTGCGAGGAACACATCGGGACGATGAAGGTCACCTTTCCCATGCTGGGCTTGATGACCTGGGCGCCGGTCTCGCTGGTGGTCGTACACCCGATGACTGTGCACTTTGAGGCTTTTTTGGCGGAATGTTCTTCCCAATATTCGAACCACGTTCCCTTCGCACACTTCTTCATTTCCGAACTTTTCAGAATCTCAACACGCATCGTTTGGCCTCCATCGAATCTGTAATAATACCACGTTCGCTCGACCAGACGCCTGGAATCCTTCCCCCGCCCGTTTCTTTTCCGTAGATTATTGAAACCTATGAGCCTTTTCACACGCTGGATCGACCGTCTGAGGGAACGCCGGGATGCGCGCGCGTTCACGCCTGCTGGAATTTTTCTCAAGGCTCAAGCCAACCTGGAACCCGGAGTTTTGACCGCGGACGGCTTTCTGGGCCGCGACTCCCGGCCGTTGCTACGCATCTTGCGCGACGACGCGTTGGAATTCACTTCGATCGGTTTGGATTGGGAGCGGGTCGCGTTCCGCCTGGACGAACTTCTTCACTTGGGGGCTCAGGGGCTGGGTGAACCTATCACGGTGGAAGATCGCTATCTGGTTCGCGTCGCCGAAACGCGCGGCATGTTTCCTTGCCCCTGGGAGGACGGACTTTGGAGAAAACGCAGCGCGACCGTGCAGCGCCGGAACTCCCAAGGAGAACTCGTCGGACCCGAGATTCTCTTCAGCGACCTCAGTCTTCATCTGCTCAAGGAGCATCACTTCCTTCAGGGGCGGGGAAGTCCCTTTCGGCTTGAGCCCAAGGATCTTCGCGAGGTCTTGGCGGACAGTTCAGACGCCTAAGAGCCTTTTTCTCCGGGTCTTGCAAAAGTACTATACATGTGTTAAGCTATGTGTCGGAGGGCAACGCTATGTCCATCACCGATATCTTGCCTGAACACGACCTGGGGACCGATCTTGCCTCCTGGGTCAGGCTACTTGTTGTCGAATTTCCCAGGCACGACGAGTACGACCTTGCCGCCATTGTCGAAGAAAGGTCGGGAAAACGAGTTCGGAGAGCCGAGTTTGAGGTCATCCGGGCTACGTACTTGCGAACACGTTTCCAAGTCTACCAACCCGAAGACGAGGAGGAGTGAGGTGTCTGCCTCCGCTCCCGATCAGGCCGCGACGAAGGAATCGTGCGAGGCTGCTGAGTTTCCTATCAATTTCTATGAGTTGGTCCCGTTCCTTCTGAATGAAAATCCCTCTTGGACAGAAAGCGACATCGTCGAACTTGTGGAAGAAAAGACCCGGCAGCCTTTGTCGCGCCAGAACCATGAAGCCCTCGGGACCGTGTTTCACCGTTGCCTCCGCCTCGAGGCCGAGTTTGGCGAAAGGTTTCCGTCTTCACCGGCTTGACAATGGGCCCAAGGCTATCGCTAAGGTGGAAGGGAGAGGTGGACGGTGCCCAAAGAGATTGAGCGGAAGTTCCTGGTGAACCTCGCGTTATGGAAACCCCAGGGACCCGGAACCTCTTTCCGTCAGGGCTACATCGGGACAGCTACACCGGGGGTTACTGTCAGATTGCGGCTTCAGGGCTCCGAGGGTCGTTTGACGATCAAGGGCCCCTCGGAAGGGATGACACGGGCCGAGTACGAGTACTCCATTCCCCGTGAAGACGCCGTCGAAATGCTTGAGACCCTATGTGATTCTCCCGCGGTTAAGAAAACCCGATACGAGGTCGAGCACGAAGGTGACACCTGGGAAGTCGACGTTTTCGAAGGCGAGAACGAGGGCCTTGTCGTGGCCGAGCTGGAACTCGAATCCGAGGACCAGGTCTTCTCGCGCCCAGTCTGGCTGGGCAACGAAGTTACCCAGGACCGGCGGTACGCCAACTCGAACCTCGCCAAGAATCCGTTCAAACGGTGGCCGAGTTAGACGGTCGCGGTGCCCAGCAGGCAGTTGGGGTCTTCTCCGAGCACGTCGCCGCAGTGATGAAAGGCTTTGACCCTGCAGCCACGGCAGAGTTCAACCGCACCGCACGACGCGCATCGGCCTTTGACCGGGGCTTCTCCTAAAGCGAAAAGCTTCTCGACGCCGCCACGAACTCCCAGCTCTCTCACGTTGCCCACGTGGAAGTCCTGAACGAAGCTGCAGGGAAGAATGAAGCCTTCCGAGTTGATTCCCATCAGTCCTTTTCCGACGGGGCACGCGCTCTTGATCCGGAGGCGGGCCTTACCTTTTTCGGTGTCGACGCCGCGGGCTTCCAGGCGGCGAAGAATGATCACAGCCAGCGATGGATTGGCTCCGATGTCGTACTCAAGCCCTCCAGCGGGAGTGCCCGTGACGTCGTCGACGATGAAATCGGCAATCTCGAGCCACTGAGCGTTGGAGATCCGTTCTTCTTTGAGGGGGACCGCCCTCCCTGAAGCGACCAAGTCGCAGGCGTAGAGAAGTCCCGAACCAAGGTCCTTGGTGACCTGGACGAGGTCATAGAAATACGGGTACGTGGCCTCGGTAACGGTGGTCTTAATTCCAACTTTGATTCCCCGTTTCCGTAGTCGCGCGATGTTGTCGAGAACTCGGACAAACGATCCCTTGGCCCCCACATAGTCGTCGTGGAAAGCCTCAGGCCCGTACAGGGAAATGGCCACATAGTCGACGCCGTACTGAGCCAGTCGGTCAGCAGCCTGATCGTTGATCAGCAGACCGTTTGTACTCATGACCACCTTGATGCCGTACTCCTGAGCCTTGGCCAGTAACGAATAGAGATCAGAGCGCAGAAAAGGCTCGCCACCTGTCAAGAAAAGCAAAGGCACCCCGGCCTCGCCGATCTGTTTCACAAGGTCGAGCGCCTCCTCGGGGGACAATTCCGCCGCGGCCCGTTGAAAGTCGGCGTCGACGTAGCAGTGCCTGCAAAACAGGTTGCACCTGTTGGTAATGTTCCAGATGATTTCGCTGGGGCGTCGTTCCTGAAAAGCCGCAAGCGTCTTGGCTCCGATCTGGGTCAGAGGTCCTCCAAAGTACAGCGATCGAACGTGGCTCATCGAGAAAACTCCCTGCGAATCAATTCCCGAATTTTTTCCGGGCGTTCAAGGTCGACGGGGCTGGTTCCTTCGGCCTCCAGGTCGCCGAAGAGCCAGTCGACGACGGCGTTCTGAGTCTGGATGTCGGGGCTGTAGGCGTTGAGAAGGGTTTCTGCCCAAGGAACGTCGTGGACAAGGTAGGGTGTGCCGAAGCTGACGTGAATCATCGGGCACGCCGGGTAGGCGAGCCTGATCCACCAAGGACCGCGCACCCACGGGCCCGAGGGGCGGATAAAGCTCGTTCCCCAGGTAGGCCCGACCGTCCAAAGGATAAGGATCGCTGCGTAGGCCGAAAAATCCATTGCTTGAAAGAGGAACGGATTGTCGGCCTCAGTCCGACGGTCCACCAACAGACCCCTTGCCGATAGGAGTGCGTCAACTTCATCGACGTTGTACTCGGGGTTTGAGCGCAGGTGAAGAACAAAGACTCGTGAGCCTGGCTTGAGTTTCGCAGCGACAGGCCTCGAACGCACGCAGGTGAGCGCCTTGTCGGCCAGGGACCGAGCGGCCGCAGAAAATTTCTTGGATCGCGAAGCCAGAGCCTCCTCGGCCTTTAGGGCGGGCCGTGCCGACGATGGATCGGCCGCGAAGCCCAGTCGTTCCTTGAGCTGAAGAACCCGGGAGCAGGCTTCATCGATGCGGGTCTCAGAGATGTCGCCGTTCGCGACGGCCCGCTTCAAATTCTCGAAGTCGCGGCGGGCCTCACAGAACAGAAGCACATCATTTCCTGCGTTCACCAGCTTCACCACGAGCTCGTACGACGAGTTCACCCGGCTCACCGAACCGTTCATCTGGATCGCATCGCTAACCACAAGCCCGTCGAAACCCAGTTCTCCCCGCAGAAAATCTGTCGTGATTTTTCGGCTGAGAATGGCGGGAGGCGGTCCCAGCGGGTCCGAAGGATCTCCGGGATCAATGGATGGCAGTGCGATGTGGCCGATCATCGTGGTCCAGACCCCGGCCTTGAAGACTTTCCGGAAGGGGACACCACTGGTCAGTTCCCATTCGCGTTTCGAAAGCGGATTGATCGATGTCGCCAGGTGCTGGTCGCGGTCGTCCCAACCGTCACCGGGAAAGTGTTTGACTGTAGCGGCCACTCCGTTTTCCTGCAGGCTCTCCACCAGTGCCGTAGCCATGCGTGCCACCAACTCCGGATCGTCGCCAAGGCTTCGCGTATTGGCGATCGGGTTGGCGGGGTTGGCGTTGATGTCCACAACGGGTCCGAAGGTCCAGTGCACGCCGTGGGCGCGAGCCTCCACGGCCGTGGCCTCTCCCAAGTCGCGGGCCAAGGTTTCGTCGTTGGCGGCGGCCAGGCTCATCAGGTCGGGGAAAGCCGTAGCCCCAGCAATCATCCGACCGGCACCGCTTTCCAAATCGGTGCTGATGACCAACGGGAGCCCCTCTCCCTCCTGCAGAAAGTCTGTTGTTCGCCTGAAGTCGGAGCTGGACCCAGAAAAGACAAACATACCTCCGAGGCGGACGGGCGGCAGAGAGTCGCGAATTTGTTGAGCCGATAGTTGGGGACGGACGGTGGGATGAAGGAGCTGCCCGATTTTCTCGTCAAGAGTTAGGGTAGCTAGAGTCTTTTTGACCCAAGGGCTGAAAGAGTGCATGCCCATGAGAATACCGGGAGTCCCGGTAGCGCGCAAGGCAAAATCCGCTAAAGTTAGTTTAGGTGAAGAAGGCGCTCTGTCGGTACTCGGTTGGACTGACCCCTGTCAGCGCCTTGAACCGTTTTTCGAAGGGAGCGTAGTCTCGATAACCGACAGAACGGGCTACTTCCGAAACCGGACGTTCCGTGGTCCTCAGCAGTAGCTTAGCTCGTTCCATTCTTGTGCGCACCAGCCAGGCCTGAACCGAAGTGCCATAGTGAGCTCGAAAGAGTCGGCCCAGGTGGCTCGGGTGGAATCCCACATAGGCGGCCACGGCCTTGACTCCGATGGCGCGGTGGTGGTTGGTCTGAATGAATTCCGCGGCGGCCTCTGCCCAGGTCAACGCCAGAGTTTTCGCTGCCATATCCACTTTCGCCCTCGGCCCCGCCAGCCGGGCTAGATCGGCCAGCACCAACAGCATTTGCCCCTCGGCCGCCAGGCTGAAACCAGGCGCCTTGGCTTCGAGAATGGCGACCAACCCAAGCATTCTTTGGGCCAGCTCCGAGTCGGCCGGAGCGTGAAGTACCGGATCCCCAGCTTCCATGCCCACCTGGGGGAGCAATCGGGCGACATCCCTGCCATGGAACCCAACCCAACAGTATCCCCAAGGATTCTTCGAATCGGAGGCGTAACGTCCCGCGACTCCCGGAGCCAGCAGGAAGCCGTCTCCTGGCCCCAGATCCCACGATTTGCGACCTAAACTGAAGGTGCCTCTCCCGTCGAGCACGTAGTGGAAAAGATAGTGATCACGGACCGTTTGTACGCGGTGAGCGGGCAGGTTGCGTTCGTGTCCCGCAAACAGAACACCCAGACCCGCGTGGACGTCGATGACGTTGTAGAACTCCTTCGCCCGGCCAAGATTCAAAAAAAGCGGCTCCATGCACGAATACTACTGCAAAATGCTTGATAAAGACATAAGGCTCTTCAAAACTCGGCGTAGTCTTGAGAACAGGAGAAAAGCATGAACGACTGGGAAAATCCGACACTGACCGGCAAGAACCGGCTGGAACCGCATGCCTGGCTGGCTCCCTGGCCCGAGGAGGGCGCTTTTTCGCACCTGCTCAACGGACAGTGGGATTTCGCCATGTTTCCTTCGCCTTCTGCTCTTCCCGGACCCAAGGACTCCGTTGCCTGGGGATCGATTCGGGTGCCGGGCGTCTGGCAGCTTCAGGGGCACGGCGCGCCCCACTATACCAACGTGATCTATCCCTTTCCCGTGGATCCGCCACGCGTCCCGTCGGACAATCCAGTGGGTGTCTACCGCCGCACGGTGGAAATTCCCGCTTCGTTTTCGGGAAGACCCTTGCGTTTGAGGTTTGAAGGCGTCGATTCGGCGTTCTGGGTGCTCGTCGACGGCAAGGAAGTCGGCTTCAGCAAGGGGAGCCGGCTTGTCCACGAGTTCGAAATTTCGAAGTTCGTGACCGGCGGTGCCTTTGAACTGCAGGTCAGGGTACTCCGTTGGAACGACGGGAGCTACCTTGAGGACCAGGACCAGTGGTGGCTGTCGGGAATCTTTCGCGATGTCTGGCTCGTCTCGCCTTCGCCCGTTGAGATCTTCGACGCCTTTGTCCATGCCGGTTGGAACGTGGGCGGCGGGTCTCTGCAAGTGGACGCCGTGATCAAGGCGCACGGCAAGGAGGCGCTCCCCGCCGGTACTTTGCAGGGCGCCCTCCTTGATGCCTATGGGACAGAGATCTGGAAAGGCCAGACTGAGCTGGGGATGCCGAACCTCGCCGGGTCGATCCCCGGTGTTCTGCCGTGGAACGCCGAAACGCCCCACCTTTACCGGCTGGTGTTGACGGTGTTGGACGGTGCGGGAATGGAGCTAACAGCGGTCAGCGTCCGCGTCGGGTTCCGGACCATCAGCAGGACTCGGCACGCGTTTCTGATCAACGGTGTTCGTGTCATCCTCAAGGGCGTCAACCGTCACGACAACCACCCCCGCCTCGGCCGGGTCACTCCCATTGAAGAACTGCGCAAAGATCTGCTTCTCATGAAGGCCCACAATATGAACGCCTTGCGGACCAGCCACTACCCCAACGACCGTCACCTGTTCGACCTTTGCGATGAATTGGGCTTCTACATGGTCGCCGAATGCGACCTGGAAACCCACGGCTTCTTCTATCACGAAGGGAAGAACCCCAGCGAATGGCCCCAGTTCGAAATTCCCTACGTCGACAGGATGAAACGTCATGTGGAGGCGGCCAAGAATCACCCAGCGGTCATCTTCTGGTCGCTGGGAAACGAAAGCAGTTTTGGGGTCAACCACGAGGCAATGAGCCGCTGGACCAGAATTCGGGACCCTGAACGTTTGATTCACTACGAAGGCGCCACGGCCCGGATGCTTGACCGGCAAGAAGCCAAAAAGGACTACAAACGCGAAGCCGACGCCGTCGACGTCATCAGCCGCATGTACCCGAGCCCGCAAAAATGGAAAAAGGAGGCCGACGCCGACACGACGGGCAAACCCTACATCTTGTGCGAATACGCCCATGCCATGGGGAACGGTCCGGGTGTGCTCAAGGAATACTGGGACCTCTTTTGGACGCACCCCCGCATGCAAGGCGGCTTCGTCTGGGAATGGGCCGACCACGGCATCGAACAACGCACCCCCGACGGCAAACTCTGGGATGCCTACGGGGGCGACTTCGGCGAGTTTCCCCACGACGGCAACTTTGTCTGCGATGGCTTGGTCTTCTCCGATCGGACACCGACCCCAGGCCTGCTCGAACTCAAGGCGCACCAATCACCCATCCGCGTGACCGCCACTGACCTTGTTGCAGGAGTGTTTCAACTGCACAATCGGCATGACTTTGTTGGACTCGGCGATTTCTCTCTGGACTGGACCCTTCTCGTCGACGGTGTGGCGGCAGCCGGTTCGCGCGTTGACGCACCGCCCCTGCCCGCTGGCAGGAAGAAGCGGTTCGTGATTCCCGAACTAGGCGGGGCGTTAGCTCGGCATCAGAGAGGCGAACGCACTGTCCGGCTCGCGTTCAGGACCAAGTCGGACCGCCCCTGGGCCGAGGCAGGCCATGAAGTCGGTTTCACGGAGTTTGCCGTTTCTACGGTAGAAAGAACAAATCCCCAGCCCGTGAAAACCGTTGGCTTCCAAGAGGACTCCCACGTCCTGACGGTGGCTTTTGGCGAGAACACGCTTATGTTCGACAGGCTCTCCGGACGCCTCTCCTCCTGGACGCTTGCTGGGGTGCCCGTTGTCACCGAGGGTCCCCGGCTCAACCTCTGGCGTGCAAAGATCGACAACGACGGCACGTTCGGACGGCCAGAAGGGTTCTCCAAGCTGTGGGAAGGGGCCGGATACCACTACCTCCTGCACAGAGTTGACTCCTGCGCGGTGGAAACCGACGGAGGCGTTGGGCAAGTTGTCGTGAGAACTCGCGTGGCTCCACCGGTTTTCCGGCACGGTTTTCGGGTCGAGTACCGATATTCCTTTGTCGAAGGCGCCGTCCGGTTGACGGTAGACGTTCAGCCCGAAGGCGAGGCACCCCACCTCCCGCGATTGGGCGTCGACCTGAAACTGCCGCTCGCGTTTGGAAAGGCCCGATGGTACGGCCTGGGTCCTGGGGAAAGTTACATCGACAGCCGAGCCGGAGTGCGCACCGGCGTGTTCGAAGCGGGGCTCGACGAGCTGCACACCGACTACGCCTATCCCCAAGAAAATGGGAACCGACAAGACACGCGCTGGATGGGGCTCTACGACGACAGGGGAACTGGCCTCTGGGTGACTGGAGGCGAGAAGTTCGGATTTGGCGCGCATCCCTACACCGTGGCCGACCTCGACGCTGCCTTGCACCGGCATCAGATACCTCGACGGGACGAAGTGACTCTCACGCTCGATCATCGGCAGTGCGGGCTGGGGAGCGGCAGTTGCGGTCCAGTGACGTTTGATCCCTATCTGATCCCGTTCGGACCGTATCGCTTCGAGTTCATCCTGGCCGCTCATTCGTGCCAGGAAGTGTTGCCGGCTCAACTGTACGACCGCTACCGATGAGGGAAAGGGTTTCCGCCTCGGGAGGCGACTACCAGGTTCTGGTGTCGCCGAGGAGGGCGGCGACCAAGCGCACCATGGCGTGCTGGTCGCGCAGGTCGCCGGTCTCTCGAATCGAGTGCATGGCCCAGATCGGAATTCCCACATCGGCACCCGGAATTCCAGTCCAAGAAGTTGTGATCGGCCCGATAGTGCTTCCCGGAGTCAGGGTGGATTTCATCCGGAAGGCCTGTAGAGGCACTCCCGCAAGTTCGGCGAGTGTTCTCACCCGGGCCTCGCTGTTTGCGGTAGTTGCGTAGCTGAAACGGGCGCTGGATTTCAGGACTGGACCTTTTCCCAGCAAGGGGGCGTAGCCCTCATCGTGGTGGCCTCCCCAGTTGGGGTGGACCCCGTGGGCACTGTCCACGCTGAGCACGAAGCTCGACGCTTTGGCACGGGAAAACTCCTCAAGGCTACCGCCCACCAGGTGGTGAACCCGAGCCATGAGGTCGCCCAGGAAGGAGGAATCAGCTCCGGTCCACGTCGACGAACCAACTTCTTCCTGGTCAAAACACACGACAAGCTTGGTCCGTTGTGAGGGCGCAGACGTTGCCAGAAGTCCTTCGACGACGGCTAGACAGCCCGTGAGGTTGTCGATCCGAGGGGCCAGAAAAAGACCGTCCGGACCCAAGACGTCCGGCGCCTGGGCATCGACGGCGTACAAATCCGCCGCCATCCAGTCGGCAGGGTTGAATCCGTATTGGTGCGACAAGAAGGCTTCCACGTTCGGTTGGCCGCCCAGCGCCGCCAAAAGGCAGACGTTCTCGGAAAGATCGTAGGCTTGGACCTTGTTGACCTCACGGTTGTAGTGCACGGCGAGGTTGGGGATCACACCGAGAGCAGGGGTCTTCACGAGAAGCGGCCTTGGTCCTTGGGGAGCCTTCAAAACGACTTGACCGGCGATAGCCAGCGGACGATCAAACCACGTCGAGTAAATGGGCAGACCGTAGACTTCGGTGCCGATGCGAACGACACCGGAGGCTTGAGGCTTTTGTGTGGCCAACTTGAGCCGCCAACCCGGTGAATCGGTGTGAGCCGCGGCGATGTTCCAACCCGCCTCGGGCTGGCTCCCCACCACAAGGGCCGCCAGAACACTCCCGCCCCTGCGGAAGAAGTACCCTTTGCCGGGTTCAAGGCGCCACTGCCCGGATTCGTGAACCTCAGAAAAACCCGCATCGCTCAGGCTGCGGGCCAAAGCTTCGACGGCATGCCAGGGAGTGACCGCTTCTGCAAGAAAGGTCAGCGGCGAATCGTTCACGGAGCCACCACCGCAAACAGTGATTTCAAGTAGGCCGGCGCCAAGGTTGTCCAGGCTTCGGGTCCTTTGGCCTGTTCCGAAGGGGGGATCCAGGCCTTCGTCCAGTAGTCTGAGCGAGTGGCGACCAAATCCTGCACCACTTTCGTGGAAGCTCCCCAGCCGACCAGAATCAGTTCCGAAGACACCGGAGAGACCCTGTAGTGTCCCTTCACCCAGGGAATCACCCTTTCCTCGAGAGTGGCCTTCAGTTCGGGAAGTCCCCACGCCTTTCCGTCTCTCGAACCCAGCGAGAAGATCATGACGGGCCGGATCGCGTT
>CAYYUZ010000012.1:0-27280 GCA_964475005.1 uncultured Spirochaetales bacterium | reverse complement strand
ACGCCTTTCCGTCTCTCGAACCCAGCGAGAAGATCATGACGGGCCGGATCGCGTTGTCCTCCATCAGTTGGGCTATAGACTGATTCCATGCCTCACCCTCAAGACCAACGACCACCAGAGCGGGGTAGGTCCAGGAGAGGTTCCGGTCGTAGGCCGGCGGCAGGAGAACTGTGAGATCCTGACCGCCCAGCCCGGACTCCGATGCACCGACCACCCTCTGGAGCACCGACGAGCCCGGATCCGGAAACGTGACCTTTTGCCACAGGCCATCGGCCGCCTCCAAATCACGGTTGAAGGGGTCGGGAAGGGGTTTGGTTCCGTCAGAGAATCGGTAGAGGACCCGTTCGGGTTTGAAGATGTCGTAGGTCTTGTAGAAGAGGCTGGATGAACCAACCCTCCATAGGGGTTCCAGCCGCCCGGGTGCAAAAGATGCTTCGAGGTAGACTTGGTTCAAGGTCCCCGTAAAATCGTAGTACATAAACGTTGTCGCTGTGTTTTGCCGAAGGGGAACCGGGGTGTCACCCAAGAAATCCTTCCACGTCCGGATCAGGTCGTCGGGATTCCAAGAACCGGGGCGCTCCAAAAAAGGACGAACTTCTTGAAAAAGGGGATGGGCTCGGTCTTGGGATAGTGGCTGGACCCGGTCGAGGTAGGCCTGCTGGCCGGGACCGCACGATACCGCCACGAGAAGCAACGGCACCAGGAGTGCCAGAAGTCGAAAGGCGTGCCCGAACATGCCCTGACCTTACTCTTGGAACTTAGGTCTTGTCAAAGGGACGAAAACCCCCGTACAGTTAAGGCATGGAAACCACGTTCTGTCTCATCAAGCCCGATGGCGTCCGTCGCGCGCTGGTGGGAGAGATTCTGCAGCGCTTCGAGCGGATGGGTCTGAAGATCACCGCCATGCGGCTGCTGACTCCCAGCGTCGACTTGGCCGGACGACACTACACCTATGAAGACATCGCCGTACGTCACGGCGAAGCCGTAAGGAATGCGCTTATTGCGTTCATCACCTCGGGGCCCGTCTTGGCCTTTGCCGCCGAAGGGGTCAGTGCCGTCGAGAACGTCCGCAAGCTCTGTGGCACCACCGAGCCGCTCAAGTCGCCCCCGGGTACGATCCGGGGCGACTACACGCATCAATCGTTTGCCTCGACCAACCCCACGGGCGAAGCTGTGCGAAACGTGATCCACGCGTCTGCCAACCCCGAAGACGCGGCCCGTGAGCTGAGCCTTTGGTTCACGGCTTCCGATTACGTGACCTACCGCCGCAACGATCAGAACGAGCACTTTCTCGACTAAGTTCTCTCTGATAGGATAGCCGAATGAAAAACTTCCTCCCGCTCTTTTTGATCCTCCTTCTTGCCCCTGGACTATTTGCCCAGGCCACGTCCCCGGCTGCGCCCGCGGAACCGGCCCCGGCTTCTGCCCAAGACGTCGACTACGCCTTTGGTCTGCTGGTTGGCCAGAATCTGGCTTCCACTGGTCTGACCTTTGACACCGCCCAGGTGTTGGCCGGACTCCAGGATGCGTTGAACTCGGGCAGCAAGCCCCGTTTCGATGCCGAACGGGCCAAACAAATCGTGACTCAGGCCGTGCAGGCCGCTCAGCAAAAAGTCAACATTGCCCGGACCAAGAAAGAACAAGACTACCTCCTGGACCACGGCAAAAAAACCGGTGTCGTCACAACGGGTTCAGGCCTGCAGTTTGAGGTGTTGAAAGCCGGTACGGGCGCCAAGCCCCATGGCACAGACACCGTAAAAGTCGACTATGTGGGAACCCTCATCGACGGTACGGAATTTGACAGTTCTCTCAAAAGAGGCGAGCCCGCCGTGTTTCCCCTGGACCAGGTGATTCCCGGCTGGACCGAAGGCATTCAGCTCATGGCCGTCGGCGGCAAATACAGGCTGACCATTCCGGCAAGTCTGGCCTACGGAGAACGGGGCGCTGGCGGCGTGATTCCGCCGTTTGCGACTCTTGTGTTTGAGGTCGATCTTCTGTCGATTGAGGCGCCTGCCGCGGCTCCCGACACCCAAGAAGCTGCTCCCGCGAAATAACCCAAGCTTCTCCTAGGATCGAAGAGCGTCTGTGAGCTCTTCGATCCAGGCGTCGGCATCTCGCACGCGAAAACCTGTCAAGGTGTCGGCCTTGTACGGCGGCACGAGCATTTTGGCTCCGCCGTTCTTGAGACGGTTGGCCAGGATGTCGACAGCCCACCAAGGCGTGTCGTACCGCGGATTACCGCATCCAAAGGCCGCCGCGGGCCAACCGGCGAGGTTCATCTCTCGAAGCAGGCGCTCGGGCTTGTCCCAATCGGGATGAAGATCCCCCGAGCCGTAGGTCGGACTCCCAAACACCAACGCTGACCATTGGTCGAGGGCTCGCCAATCGACCAGCGAGACCGGGGTCAAGGCCACCTCCAGCCCCTCGCGTTCCAGGATCTCCTTGATCCTTTGCGCCAGATTCGCTGTGTTTCCGGTTCGGCTCGCCCAGGCAACCAGCACGGGGCCCTCGGGGTTGTTCAAGGAAAGATCCCCACAGTGGCGATTGCCGCGCCCAGCGTCACCGTCACCAGCACCCAGCCCGCAAGGGTTGTGCGGTCGGCGGTGCCAACGGAGTCGGCCTGGGAACGGGCACCGATTTCCTGCCGGGTGGGGTACAGGTCTTCGAGAAGACGATCAAGCGACATCAGAAGCGCCCTGGGTTTCAAGACCTTCCTCTGGTCCATGAGCTGTTCATACCAGGCGAACGTCTGCCCCCATAGGGCGCCCAAGCGTCCTGGCAGCCTTAGGCGACGGCTGATCGACGCTAGTGAGAAGAAAACAAGGCCCGCAAACGTGAAGCCCTTTCCCAGACCAAGAAAAAACGCCCCCTCGGTCACAGCCCATGGCCCCCAAGTGAACCAGACCTTTCCAAGAGGAAGGAAAAGGTTGAACACCAACACCGAGAGGATCAAGAAGCCGAAATAGCCGAAGCTGACCCTCTTGCCCGAGGCCAAGGCCAACACAAGACCCAGAAGGGCCAGGAGCCCGCGCGCTTCCCAGCCTCCCGAAAAGACAAGGAACGACAGCAGCGCCAGACCCCAGAAGAACCGCACAGTCGGATGAAGGTTGGTCCCCAGGTGGTCAACCGCTTTACGCTGTGCCATGGAGCCTCGCCAGCCACTTCGAGTGACGTTGGAACACTGTCGCGGCCCAACCCATAGCCAACCCTGTGAACGTTCCCAGCCCGAAATACCAGGGGGCGACCACGCCGGAAGCTGGTCCATAAACCACGCCCATGGCCAGGCCAATTTGAACGGCGTTGCTGGCCAACGCACCCGCCAGACTGATCCCCGTCAGAGAGAGAAACCTTCTTGGCACAAGCCGAAACAGTCCGTACATAACGACAAAACTCGCCAGGGTCGCCCCGCTGCTGAACAAGAAGACGTGGCTGGCCAAGGTGCCGTTCACGATTCCTGTTCCCACGACTTTCAGAAGAAGGAGAAGCATCTGTTCTCGAAAACTGAAAAACCCCAAAGACACCAACAACGGCAGGTTCGAGAGGCCCAAGCGAAAGAAGGGAATCGGTTTCGGAAAGAGGTACTCAAGGGTGGCGAAAAACAGGGAAAGGGCGCCGAAGAATGCGACCAAGTCCGTCCTTACCGGCAAATCACCGGGCTTGCGCATCGAGTCCGTCCGAGAGGGAGTTTCCGCCGGTGATCCTGACGAAGACTCGGTTGGGTAGGCAGGCCACAAACTGGCCGCTGGATCGGATGATCCCCATGGCGATGCAGACCTTGTTCGTGCACGGGGAGTCTTCCACCCAGACCCTCCCCTGCGCCACCTCAATGGTCGTGAACCCGATCGGGCCTTTCGCCTTGATGGTTCGATCCTGGTCGAGAGGGTAGAGGAAAGTTCCCTCGGGGTCTTGAACCTCCACGCGCAGAGGGGCAGAGGTTGGAGCGAACACCGCCCAGGCGGTTCCCAACGTCAACGTCAGGCTCAACGTCAAAAAGAACCAATCCAGAATTTTCACGTGGTTTCTGTTTTATCATTTCATTGGCGAAAGGACCATCCCGACGGGCAGTTTTGGCGCTCCTTGAACCCGGACAGCGATGCGGTTACGATGAGTTCATGAATTCTTGGAATCTTGACACCCTCATTCCCCTTGTCTTGAACTGCGGCCGGATAGGCCTCTCCTATTTTGACTACCCCGACAAGGAGTACAAGTCCGACGATTCTATCGTCACGCTGGCCGACAAGACCATTGAAGCCTTTCTGACGGAACGGCTCGAGGACGTCAAAAACGGTTCCTACCTGCTGGGAGAAGAAACGATCTCTCAAAAGGCCGAGGACTATCTCTCAGCGGCCTTCCGCCAAACGGCCTGGGTCATCGATCCCATCGATGGAACTGCGCCGTTTGCCAACAACCTGCCCAACTGGGGGGTGTCGATTGGAATGATGCAGCAGGGAGTTCTCAAGGAAGGCGTGGTCTTCTTGGCGGCCTTGGGGGAGCTCTACTACTCCAGCCAGGGAACAACGTGGCGGGAGAGACTTGGTACCGACCCCGAACTCTGGGAGTCGAAGCGTGGTCACCCTGTCGCTCTTCAGCCCCCCCTGGGTCCTGAAATTCCCCGCGGTTGCATGGTTTCCATCAGTCAGCAGCTGGCCCGCCATGGGTCCTACCGGCTTCCGTTCTACGTTCAGGTGACCGGGTCGTCGGTCTTCAATATGACCCGTCTTGCGGCCGGTTCCTTCGGCGCCCTGGTCACACGGTTCAAGATTTGGGACTTCGCCGCGTGCTTGCCCCTGCTGGCCAATTTGGGTTGGACCATGGTCTTCCATGGAAACGGTCTCCCCATGGGCCTGACCATGGATTCTTCCGCCATCATCAACGTTCCCGGTGATCCAGACCGCTGGTCGAGTCTCGACCATGTGGTCTTCGCGCCAAGTCCCTCAGCTGCCGACCTGGTCAGGCAGAAAACTTCTTTCGAGGAGAGTCTATGAGCAACGTCAACGAAGACGGCTTGCAGTTCACCTACCGCACCCTCAGAATTCTGATCGGAATTCTCGGTGTCAGCCTGCCGATCCTGCTGGTGGTGGGAACTTGGTTCCAGCCGTCAACCTCGATCAGCGACTACTACTATACCAATATGAGAGACTACTTCGAGGGTATTCTCTTCTTCTTAACCGTGTTTCTTTTCGCCTACCGTCCCTACAAGAAGGAAGGGCTGGTTGATGTCGTGGTGACCTTTGCCTCTGCATGCTTTGCGCTGTTGCTGGCCTTGTTTCCCACCTTCAACGAAACCCTCGGTCACGTTCCTCATGGGGTGACCCTGAACTTCGTGCCGCCCGTAATGTCAGGCGTACTGCACAACATCGGTTCGGGCGGGCTATTTGTCGGCTTCTCGGTCTTGTCGCTTTTTATTTTCACCCAGGGGAAGTCGGGAACACCCCAGAAGAAGCTCCGCAACGCTGCCTACATCATTTGCGGTCTTGGCATCCTGTTTTGCATTGGTTACATCGGTTGGGGCGCAGCCACCGCCGCCGACCAAAAGGCTCGCGACCTGATGGACATCTTCGCCCCCGAAGCCAGCGCCTTGGTCTTGTTCGGGCTCTCGTGGCTGGTCAAAGGCGGCGCCTTTCCCTTCCTGAACGACAAAACCCGCTAGAACAGGCGAAACGAGGTTCTAAACAGGAGTAACCCGAAGGAGATCGGGTTTTTGGCTAAGGCGAAAGGGCGCGACGCCCGGAAGCGTACTGGAAGTACGCTGAGGACCGGAGCGCCCTTGAGCCGACGCCAAAAGCCCGAGATCCGAGGGTTACCGCGATTCGCGTTCTTTGCGGGCCTGAACCTCTACCGTAAACAACGCCCAGGGCACCGCCCTCAGTCGCTCGCGGGGAATAGCGACCCCAGATTCAAGGCAGTAGCCGTAGCGGCCTTGATCGATGCGCGCCAAGGCACCTTCAATCAACTTCAAGCGTTTTGCGTCGACAGCGTCGAGGGCGTCGAGGTTCTTCTTTTCCAGTGCTTCGGAGGCCACATCGACTTCGTCCCCGGGAGGCGCCAAATCGGCATCCTCCGCCGGAGCTTGGTCCACCGCCAGGTGTCCCAACAACCGTTCCTGATGGGCCAACAGTTCTTTCCTCATCTCTTCCAAAAATCCGGCGTCCACGGTGAGTTCCTCCTGAAGGTCCTTTGCGGCGTACAAGTTAATACTTGTCGCGATGGAATTCCAGCCCCAAGCCCCATCAAAAGATGAAAAAGATGACACCTTCACTTTGGTTTCGAGAAGCGGCCTTGGAAGTCACGAAAGAAGGGGGAGAACCGACTCCAAAGCGCGTGGTAGATCGGCCAGAGAGCGGATGACGGCGTCGGCCTTGACCGGAACGTCTTTGGGCTCGTCGCCCTGCTCGAACCAGATGCAGGGGATCCCAGCGTTTCGTGCGCCCCGGATATCGCTGTTGAGGCTGTTTCCAATCATGACGAAGCCTCGAGCCCCTGGGTGTTTGGCAAAGACGGCCTCAAAGATCTCCTTGCGAGGCTTTCCAATGCTGTAGTCTCCCGAGACCGTCACGCTGTCGAAGAAGTCTTCCAGCCCCGACTTGTGGACCTTCGACCATTGCAACTCGGGGGCACCGTTGGTGAGAATGGCCAGTTCAAACGATTTCTTGAGCTCGGTCAGAACCAAACGGACTTCGGGAAACGGATAGTACCGTCGGCCGCGCAACTCGGCAAAGTCGGCTGAAATTGACCGGGCGAGTTCGGCATCGGGAAAACCGTGTTCGTCCAGGGCGCGATACCACGCCTGAAACCGAAATTCCTTCAGTGCCCTGCGAAGCTGGTCGAGCGAAGGGTCCGATCCGCCAAACTCGCCCCAAAGGCCCTCTTGGGCGCTGATACCGACCATCCTGCAGTAGTCGGCGCTCGGCAGCTCCTCGAACGCTTCCCGACTGGTTCTCTGAAAGGTGGTCCAAAAAACCTGGGAGTCGAGACCCAAGAAGGCCGTGCAGTAGCGCACAGTTTCGACGGTCATACGGTCTTGAAGGATCAACGTGTCGTCAAGATCGAAGATAAGAACAGTCTTGGGTTTCACAGCCGCCTCACATCGCAGGTGGCTTTCACGACTCCGGCGGCACCTCCTAAGTCAACGACGGCATAAAAGGTGCCCTTGTAGGGGATGGAAAACTCAATCTCGAGTTTGTCGACCCAACCCCCCTCGCCCTGGTACTTAGACCCCCGGCGGTAGTGTTCGAAGTTCATGGGATCCAGCAGGCGGACAAACGCCGGCGTATCCATCTTGATGTGCACGGTGTCGCCGGCGTTGCCGGAGATCTTCCAGTTCAGAATCGTCATGGTTCCCTACCATAGTCGGACTGAGCGGCTAAGGCAAGACGGCGTACGCCGGATCACCTGCAAAGGGCGCGGTCGTGTTGCCCTTCCAATCAATCTCGACTTTCAGGTTGGAGGCCGTGATGACGGGACCGCGTCCGAGCACAACTTCCAGGCTTCCCTGGTTTCGGCGCAGTTCCATCATTTGGCCAATCTTGGGCTGAACCTTAGTAAGGGGTTCCAGAACGATTTTGTTTCCTAAGACTGAGGAAACAGTTCCATACAGCTGGGTCAGCGCCGTGTTCACACCCGATTCTGCGGCACCCTTGGCCAAAAGGGCCTGAATATTATCCACAACCGTCTTGTAGTTTTCGTCGGAACGCACGAGCCTTTCGGTCGAATCTCTGTCGGACTGGGCCGTGGGAGAATCGCCTTTCAGGTACCGAGTGAAGGTCAGGACGTCGTCAAAGGCGCGTTTTCGCGAGGCCTCGGAAGTCCCTTCGTCCTGGGTCTGCGTCATCAGTTCCTGCCAGGCCGTGTCGAAATCGGGGAACAACGAAAGGCCGGCCTCCGAACCGAAGGTCGATACGAAGCGGTCCTTCGCCGTCGGGTAAGAGGAGGCAAAAAGCTTCTTCAGCGTCTCGCCCGTTGTTTTCCAAGGGGTGAGAGCGCTGATGGTCTTTTGCAGTTCAGACACCTTGGCCGTCAGGTATTGGGTATCGACCTTGGCGTCAAAGGTCTGATTGGTGCTGTCGTCCAAGCGGGTCACAAGGCCGTCGACGTTTTTCCTGAGCGATTCGGCTTCGTTCATGGCTTGCCGCCATTTGGCGTCGGTCGCCGCCAGCGTCTGCTGGGTCTCTTTCAACTGCAGAGCTGCCAATTCCTGTTCCTTCTTGGCTTGCGCCTTGAGGGCTTCAATCTGGGCGTTGGTTTCGTTCTTGGAAGTGGAGTTGTTGAGGGCCGTCACTGCGGTATCGAGGTCGGTGGCCATGGCGGTTTCGGTGGCGGCCCGGGCCCGGATCACCTCGCTGGCCGAAGCGGAGGCTTTGGCCAAGACCTGGCGGAGAGAGACAAGAGCGGCCTGCGTCTTGGGCCAATCCGAGGCTTCGAACGCCACCTTCACAGCTGCGACCGCGCTGTCAGCCTGCTGGAAGAACAAATTCAGCTCGTCACGCTCTTGTTTCAGCTTCTCGAGGTCGGCTGCCTGGGTGCTTACTTGATTCTGAAGGTCGGCTTCCCGGGCCTTGGTCTGCTGCTCGATTTCTTTTCTGATTTTCTCTTGTTCGGTCACTGTCGATTGCAACTGAGCCTGCAAGGCCGTGACCGCCTGACTGCGTTGGTCGATCTCGGCCTGAACCTGCTTCCGATAGGCGTCGAGGCGCGCCGTGAATTCGGCGTTCTTCTGAGTTTCGAACTCCTTCAGGCGAAGGGCGACTTCTTCGGAGCTCAAACCCGTATCCTGCAGACGTTTCTTTTCGGCCGCAATCGCGTTGGCGAGGTCGAGGCTCAGTTCCTTCTCCCTCGAAGCGATTCTGTCGTTGAACGATTTTTGCAGATCAGCCTTCTCGTTCGCTACCCTCTGCAAGTCACCCTTGATCTTGTCGATCTCGGCGTTTTTGGCGGCCAACTCGGCCTTTGAATTTTCAAGAACCTTCGCCAGCAAGGTGGATTCCGTGGAGAACAACTTGTCGGTTTTCAGCTGAAGGCCCTGCTGGCGCGTTTGGAAGTAGGCGTTGGCCCCAAACCAGGCCCCGGCAATCAGAGTCACCGCGATGAGATTGACCACGACGGGGAAGAGGATTCCCCGTTTTCGAGGGTGAAAGGCCTCGGTATCGACAGTGATGCGGTTGGAACTCGCCGCCGCTTCGATCTGACTCAGAATCTGAGCCTTCTCCTCCTCACTGTACAGGCCGGTGAGGAGTTCGCTTTCCAGGGTAGGGGACTCGATTTGGTTCATCCATTACAGTATCGGCGGGTGGGTGCCGAGAATGAAGTGGTGAGCATCCGACTGAAGATTTTATTCATTGTCATTCCTCTTATGGTCACCACCCTGCTCGTAACGGGCTTCGCAGCGGTGTTTTCGGCTGAAACAGGCATCACCCGCGTTGCCATTGACTTCTTGGGATTCAAGGCGGAGGAACTCAAGAAGAACGCCGACAACCAATGGAGCCTGTTGGTCAGCAATGATTTGACAGGCAACCCCGACTACGTGGCAACGACCAAGAAGGCCGTCGAGGGCTTCGCGCAAAGTTTGATTCGTTCGGAGACCGAGCTTATCTTTGCCCTCGACAACCAGAACAAGATTGTGATGTCGACGCGCGCGGTGAATTTCTCGACGGCTGAAACGGCCGATTTGGTGAAACTCCGCCAGGAGGGCAAAACCGGCTGGCTAAGATTCACCGCCGAGGGTCGCGAACGCGTTGCCCAGGTTTTTTCTTTTGCACCGTTTGGCTGGACGGTTTGGGTCAGCGAGGCTCGCGACTCCTTCTACCAGGGTGTTCGGGAAATCCAGCAGCAAAACTACCTAATCCTCGCCGGCTCGCTCGCGTTTGCGTTCGTCCTCCTCCTGTTTTTCAGCAGCTACCTGACCAGGCCCATCAGCAAGATGGTGCGGACCATGCGTGAAATCATCGACGACAACAATCTCGACCGGCGCGTCGATGTCGAATACAGCGACGAAATCGGCCGCATGGCCCAAACCTTCAACGTTATGCTCGCGGAACTCGGCCGCGCCTACGGACAAATCAAAAACTTCGCCCTGCAGTCCGTTCTTGCTCAAAAGACCGAACAGAAGATTCGCAACGTCTTCCAAAAGTACGTTCCGGCCGACGTCATCGACGAGGTTCTGGGCAATCCCGAAGCCATGCTTGTGGGAGAGAACCGGGCCATCTCCATCCTCTTCAGCGACATTCGAAGCTTCACCACCATCAGTGAGACCCTGAAACCCGACGAGCTGGTTCAATCGCTCAACCGCTATTTCAGCCTCATGGTTGACGTCATCATGGCCCAGGGTGGCACGGTCGACAAATATATTGGCGACGCCATCATGGCTATCTTCGGGGCTCCCGTGAAACGCGACAACGACGCTCTGCTTTCCGTCATCGCGGGCATTCAGATGGCTGGTGCCCTTGACGATTTCAACCGTGACCAAGTTGCCCGCGGCAAGGTCGAATTCCACATTGGAATCGGCATTAATTTCGGCATCGTCACCGTGGGGAACATCGGTTCTGAGAAGAAGATGAACTACACGGTCATCGGAGACAGCGTTAACTTGGCCAGCCGTCTAGAAGGGCTAACCAAGAAGTACAAGCAAATTCTGCTATTCAGCGAGTCGGTCTACCAAAGGGTTGGACGCCACGTCTGGTGCCGAATGCTCGACAAGGTCGTCGTCAAGGGCAAGACCCTCGGGGAAAGCATCTACACCGCCAAACTGCTGCTCTCCGAGGCGGAGAAGATCGGCTGGGCCACTTGGCACTCCGGCCTTGAGGCCTACTACGGCCGCGACTTCCTCGGAGCGCGTTCCTTGTTCAGGGAAGTGGCCGACCGATGGCTCCCCGGCGATCTGATGTCGCTCGAATTTATCGAGCGTTGCGACCACTGGCTGCAGACTTCACCGCCCCCAGGATGGACCGGGCTCGAAGTCATGCACGAAAAATAACAAAAACTCCAATCTCTCCTACTTTACAGATTTGTCATGCAGGCGTACACTCCTTGAAAAAGTTGAGGTATGCCATGGCATCCAAAGAAAAACCTGAGGGACTTCAAATTGTTCTCTGTCAGGTTTTGGTCGCGGTTCTCACGTTGCTCACCGTTGTTCCCTTGTTTGCCTTTTTGGAACTCACCAGCGAAACCTTCGAACTTGTCGTGTGCTTGATCGTTTTCGGTGCCTGGTTCCTCGTCATCTCGATGATCGCACCCCTGTTTCAGCGGCGAGGGGTTGCCCGCCAGCCAGAGACCTATGATTTCGCCCCCCAGGCGTTTTCCAAGCGTCGTAAAGAGAGCTAAAGCACCGCGCTACTGGCGCGCTTCGCCCCACAGCAAGGGAAACAGACTCAGGAACATGGTGGCGGCGGTTCCAGTCATAGCCCACTGCATGCCATTGTTGAAGGCATTTCGGGAGTCCAAGTCGGAGAAGTTTCGACCGGAAAGCAAGGCCTGGTTGCGATCGTTAACTGCAGCCAGCAAGAGGGTCGCCGTGGTCGACGCCGTGAACGTCAACAAGCCAACATCGCGAACACCACGCCAGAAATTCTGATCGCGGACCATACGTTCGCGAACGTCCCACTGGTCGGCGTCGTCGGCCAAGGTCTTCTTGGCCTTGGCCCTTTCATCCTCGGCCTTGGCCGAAGCCATCGAACTCAGTTTCAAAAGGTCAAGCTCCGCGGCCCGGTTGGTGTCGCCGGCCGACACAAGAGCCTCGCGCAACGGGTCCAAAGCTTGAATCTCTTGCGGTGAGAACCGGTGGCCTTGCGCTGCCTGTAACTCTACTTTCTGCAACGCCTGACGGGGTGTCAGGGTCTCTTGTCCATCGCTTGGGGAGGTTTGAGCGTTCAAAGGTGCCGCCAAAAGAAGGATCGCTACCAGGTGTTCAATGCGCAACGGGAGCCTCCTGAGGCGCAGCCAACCGGGCCTTCTGGGCATCGATGTCGGCCTTGTCGAAGAAACCATCGGTCAACACCATCTTGTTGAGACTCGCCAATGCCTGTTCGCGATTGCCGGCCGCCTCGTAAAGATTGGCCAGCGCCGCCAGGGATTTGTCGTAGTAGGCCGCCTGGGGATAGGTTTCGGCCACCAAACGGTATTCCGCTGTCGCAAGGTCGCGGCGACCGGTCACCAGGTGGATCTTCGCGAGCCTGAACCAGGCGCCGGGAAGAAGTCTCGAAGTTGGGTGTTCACGGACAATCTGAGAAAAGGAAGCCTCGGCCTTGGCCAGCTGTCCCGACTGCAACGCGTCCTCGCCTTTGTCGAAAAGCGGCTGGGGCATTTCGAGCTGAGAAGGTTGGGCCGTGATGGTGGGCACCGTGTCTTTTAGGAATTTGGCCTTTCGGTTCTTCAAGGATTCGGCCCAGGGCAGGTCCAGGACCGCAGAAACCCAGAGCCCCACCGTCAACAAGCTCGGATGGTCGGTCCATCCTGTCGAAACGTGGTAGATGTCGGAAGCCGTCGAAGCGACAGCAGCTCCTGTCACCACGAGCAGTCCGAACTGAGCTACCGTGAGCAGGCCTTCGTCGGGAAAGACAGGCGCGAATTGGATCGCTTCCCCTTGGGTCGTCAGATTGAAAGTGCCGGTCGGATAGCGGAACTGCTGCCCCGTCGTCGGGTGAATTCCTTGAGCGTCCTTGACTTCGGCGTTTTCGGGAAACGCCACCACCACCGAAGCGGGTGGAAGGTCGAACACGACTTCGGGAACCTGGCCCCCTGCAATCTGCACCGTCTGCGAAACACTGAGAAAATCGTCTTTCCAAACGGCAATAGTGTGCTTACCCGCCGACAATCCCCGCAGCAACACCGGGGTCCGATCGACAAGGAGCTGTCCGTCCAGGTTTATTCTGGCTCCCAGAGGCTCTGAATCGATAAAGACGGACGGGGTGGACGGGTCCACCGGTTTCGCCTTCGCTTCCGCAGCGGCGAACGACAAAGTCACGAGAAAAAGGAGAAGGATCGTCGGGGCCCTGTACATCGTGCTCATATTCTAACTCATCCCCCGCAGTCCTGTCAGGAGAATCGCCGAGGCGTAGAAGCTCAAAGGCGCTTGCCCATTCCGACAAGGTAGGTTTCGAAGCTCTCTTTGCGCACGGCTTGCGGTCGCAACGCCTTCACCTGCGAAAAGAGCTCCTTCATCCTATCGGCCAGCAGCTTTTCGTCGCCGCCTTGAAAAACCTTGACGACAAGATTTCCTTGGTGCTTGAGAAGCGGAGTCGAGGTCAGAGAAATCACTCGTTCACACAGATTGAACGAGCGTCCGGTGTCCACGGTGCGATTTCCTGTGGTCAGCGGCGCTGCATCAGACAGTATGGTGTCGTAAGGACCGTAGCCTGACAGTTTTGTCTCGGTCTTGGCGTCGAAGATGTCCCCTTGAAAAAAAAACGCGTTCGGCGGGAATTCCGCCATTGTGGGAGCCGTCAAATCGACCCCCACAACAAATCCGGCGCCCTTGAGAAATTTCAGGGTGTAGAGGCTCCAACTGCCGGGGCTGGACCCCACATCGAGGACCCGTCCGCCTCGTTTCAGCACGCCGAACTTCTGCTGAATCTCTTCAAGCTTGTAGACCGACCGGGCCGGGTAGCCTTCCTTCTGGGCCTTGAGGGCGTAAAAGTCCGGTTTTTCTCGACCCACGGCAAAAAGCTCCTTGACCGTGAGGGGCGAAAAGGGGAAATTTCCCGACATGGCCAGCAAAGACTATACCAAACGCCTCGCTCAGGTTGAAGAGGCCCTCGCGCGGGTGTTTCCGGTCTCTGCCGACCTGGGCTGGGCGCGCGCCGTTGCCGACCAACCGAACCTGGGCGTGGCCACGGCGGCTTTGGACCGGATCAACGCGCCCGGCTTGGAACTTCTTCAGAGGGGCGGGAAGCGGTGGCGACCGCTGGTCATGGTTCTCAGTCACGAGCTTTTCGACGGCTCCCTGGCGAACCTCGACGAACTGACGGCTTTGGTGGAGCTTCCCCACACCGGAAGCCTCATTGTCGACGATATCGAAGACCGGGCCGAACAACGGCGCGGAGGCCCTGCCATCCACCTTGTCCACGGGGTCGACATGGCGATCAACACTGGGAATTTCTTGTATTTCGAACCGACTTACCTCCTTGAACGCTCAGGACTCAGCGAGTCGTTGCAATATCGGGCGATCAAGTTTTACCTGAGAGTCATGCGGCGCCTCCATTTGGGGCAGGGTCTCGACATCGTCTGGCACAACGACCACGGCTTTCTTCCCACCGAAGACGACTATCTGCAGATGTGCAGGTTCAAGACCGGAGCCCTCAGCCGTCTGGCCGCCGAACTCGGAGCCACGATGGCCGGGGCCGACGAGGCCGATTGCGAGGCGATCGGCGGGGTTTGGGAAGACATCGGGGTGGGGTTTCAAATTCTCGACGACGTCAAGAATCTGTCGGAGGGGAATCCGGGAAAGCAGCGCGGAGACGATGTGATCGAGGGAAAGAAGAGCCTGCCTGTGCTGTGCCATGCCCAGAACGCCACCGATGGCGGCCGTTCTCTCCTTGAGCTTTTTGCCGAAGTGGCCAGGCTTCATGCGGATCACGCTCCCGTGCAGCCATCGATCGAGCAGGCCATCGCCTTGATGGAAGCCAGCGGTGCCTTGGCGTCCGCCTACAAAAAAGGCGAAACTCTCCTTGACGGCGCCCACCAACGGCTGAGGCGCGGCTGGCCAGACGGCTCCGCCCGCCAAGGGATGGAAGCCCTGATCGATTCTTTTTGGGAGGGTCTGCGACGATGACTCGATCGACACCGCTATTTCAAAGGCCGTTGCCGCGTTCGTACTTCTACGCAACGCTGGGAATCATTGCCGTCAATCTACTGGTCTACCTCTTAACGGAAATTGACCAAACCACCATGGGCCTACTGGCGATGAACCCGCTGGCCGTGGTCAAGGAAGGCGCTTGGTGGCAGGTGGTCACCTACATGTACGTCCACGGCAGTTTCAGCCACATCCTGTTCAACATGCTGGGACTGCTGTTCTTTGGCCTCGCCGTCGAGGCCGAAATGGGAAGCCTGGAATTCCTTGTGTTCTATCACCTGACGGGGCTCTTGGCCGGGCTGGCCTCTCTTGGCCTCTACTGGCTCACCGGACAGTATGAGGTCTATCTGCTGGGCGCCTCGGGCGCGGTTTTTGGTGTCACGTTGGCCTTTGCCGCGTACAAGCCCCACGCTCGGGTGCTCATCTTTTTCATCCTTCCTCTTAGGGCCCGTAGCCTTGTGATTCTCTACGCCGCGTTTGAACTCTTCAGCCAGATTCTGGATCCTTACGGCGGTGTGGCGCATCTGACCCACCTGGCCGGATTCCTTTTCGCCTTCCTTTACCTCCTGCTTCGTCTCCGGATCAACGCGTGGAAAGCCTTCTGGGCATAGGTGCGGAACAAACGAGGGGAACGCCATGGTAGTCGTTTCAGTTCCTCTCCGATGTCTCGGTTATCTCTTGTTTTCTTTGTTCCTGTTCATTCCGGCATTCCTGGCCGCCCAGGCCGAGTTCACAGATACTACCCTCCAGGGCGAACTGTGGATGCCCTACCAGGCCATCGTCCCTGGCGAGCTTGAGAAGCAAGTTCCCGACCAGAAGAAGCTCGAGGCCCTTCTCGAAGAAATGCAGACCGTCTTTTCCGGTATGGTCTACGGCTGGTCGTTCACCTATCGGCCCGTCGACCCCGATCGCAAGGTCGCCGAATTTCTCGACGTGACGCCTCTGGGACGGATCGTTGGAACGACAGGCGACGCCGCTACGTCTAGGGCTCTTGCGGTGTCGACGAAGCTTGACGAAGACAACGGAGTCCTGACGGTTCTGTTTCGGTACTACATGAAACCGTTCGAGGCTTCGCGGCGGCTGGCTTGGGCCTCGGTCGACCTCGACCAGGCCGCCGGAACCGGAAAAACCAAGGCGGTTGACCGGCTTGAGAGCCGGCTCGACGCGCTTCGGCAGGCGGTCAAAGAAGCCGTGCGCAATCTGTTGAGGCCGAAGATCTACAACCGCCCGCAGGAGATCCGTGGGGAAGCCCTTTTGAGAGAAGTACCCAGGTACTACCTCGACTCGGGGCAGTACGTCTGTTCAGCCAAGTTCCAGATGAGGATTCTGAAGGTACGAGAGTACCCTCTCTACTAGGGCTACTTCCACAAGAGCGCGAGCGGCGTGGCGACGACCGCCGCCAAGACGATACCGGCTGCGATTTCCGGAAGCGTGTGACCGACCATCTCGTTGATTTCCACTCTCTGGTCTTCGGGGAGGGCCTTCGCCTGGAGCCGGTTCAGAACCAACGCTTGCTTCTGAACGTTGCCCCTCAGTTTGTAGGCGTCAAAGATCACGATGATTCCAAAGACGGCCGCCAACGAAAAAAGATCGCTCGTGAATCCGTCAAAGACTCCCAAGGTGACCGCCAAGGCCGTCACGAAGGCGCTGTGGGCGCTGGGCATTCCCCCGAACGTGACGAGGCGTTTCCAGCTCGGACGCCCGATGCGCAGCGAATGACTGACAAATTTGATGCCCTGGCAGCAAAGTTGGACTCCCAAGGCAATCAACAGGGAACGGGGTAAAGTTTCGAGCATAAAGAACTACTTGGTGAATGCCGAGACCCACGCCCGGCTCCTGTAGTATTCGAGCACTTGATCGACAAGGGGTTTGACCTTGGGATAGAGCTCGTGAGCCATCGGAAAGTCGTTTCGCGTTCCGCACTTTTCCAATTTCTCAAGCAGGGCGCAGGCTTCCTCGGCCGCTACGTTGCGCAAGGCACCTTTGAGCTGGTGGGCGTAGAGTTCCAGATCTTCGGGCGACTGGGCGGCCAACGCGGCTTCGATGGCACTGTATTTTTCAGGGAGCGAAGATTCGATGATCTCGAAGAGATCTCCAAACAGCTCCTGATCACCGTCCATGAGCCGGACAGCTTTTTCCAAGTTGATCACATCCATCGAAGATCCTTTTTCCCAGTGTAGTTCAGCCCTTCTGAAAAAACACGCATCAAATATAGAGTCTCGGCGGTATGATCTTCTGGAGCTTTTCGTGCCGCGTGACCAGAAGCGCCGCCAAACTGCCAACGTAGACGTCGAGCAACGCTGAGAAGCTTACCAGGATCGGGAGCACAGGTTGAAGGGTCAAATACCCGTTCTCCAAACCGCGCCCGTAAAGCGAGCACAGAAGCGACAGGTTGATGTAGGTTCCGAGTCCTGGAACCGAGGGGAGGGCAAAACTCAAACCGAAGGCGAACACAATGGTCCACAAGATCTGCTCGATGCTGATTTCAAGGCTCGAGTAGCTTTTGAGGATGATAAAGAACGCAATTGTCGAGGTGAGAGCCGTTCCACCGCGGCCGAACATCGCGAAAAGGGGAAGGTTGAAGGCCCCAACCTTTCTGGGAATACCGAGGTTTTCACGGGCCAGACGGCTCACCAACCCGAGGCTGAAGAAGGAGTCCCCGGAAAAGAACGCCGCCAGGCCCGCGCCGAGCATACCGAAGATCCACTTGTACGGGTTTTCGCGCCCCCCAAAGAACCAAAGCACGGCCGGCAAAACCACGAACAAGACGAATGCGGCCGCCAGCGACAAGACGGCGAACACTTGGAAGTAGAGCTGAATGTCCTGAATACCCCGGACTTGGGTCAGCCAGGCGGCCGAAACGACGATCATGCCAAACCCGAGAATCTCGACGATGAAACTGTTCAGGTGGTAGAAGATCTGCGAAAGGGAGTCGAACAAGTTGACGGTGGGCTCGGTGACTTCACGGTCGAACGGGAACTGAAGACCCAGAATAAAGGACAGTAAGTAGACCGGCAGCAGGAAGTCGGCTCCCCCCGTCAGAATCTGGAAGAGATTCTTGGGCACTAAATTGGCGATGGTGTCGTTCCAACTCCGGAAGATCACCTCGGTTTCGCGGCGGCTGGTGATCGGGATGCGTTCGGGGCTGAACAGCAGAATGAACAGGGCACCGACAAGAACCAGAAGCAGCGTCCCCATGACGATGTACGCCAAACTGCGCGACAGGACACTCCACAGCTTCTTCTCGCGGTGAAGTTCGTTTAGCGAAACCGCCGTCGAAAAGAACACAAGGGGAAACAGAGCGTAGCGCCCCAGGCTAAGGATGAAGTCGTTGATCTGCAGCAAGAGCGAGCTCTCGGCTCGGCTCGGAAGCGGCAGCAGGAGTCCCAGGCCCAGACCCAGGGCGACTCCCAAGAGAATCTTCAGCCAAACTTTCATGGGGTTTCCTTCTTCGAGAAGATCGAATTGATGAGCGTCTTCTTTTCGCCTAGAACATTCCACTGACCGGGCTGGGGACTCTTCGAACTCAGAATGTAGGCCAAGTACTCTTCTGTCCGCGAAATCAGAGACTCGTAGGCCCACACCGTCAGGCGTTTCTTCCCGGCCTGGGCCATCAGAGAGGAAACAAGCGCCTTCAGGCCGTGATAGTGAAGGGCGGTGAGGGGTGGCTGGCTCGTAGGGTCTTCTTCGAAAAAGACAAAGCGGAGGACCATCGCGGGGTGCACGGCCTGATGCTGAAGAAGTTCCCGGACAAGGTACAAGACGCCTTTCACGGTGCTGTCGATGCCTTCGTCGACCACCAACGGGGCCAGTTCGGCCAAGCCGAAGGCCTCTCGTTCGGGGGTCACGATGATCCAGGCCTCATCGAGGCTTCCGAACTCTTGAACCGTTTGAAGAACGAAATTCTTGGCGGCCACCGCCGACCGACGCGTCCACGGAAACTGCATCAAGCGTCGGTCTTGACTTATGGAAGGGGTGACTTCTTTTCGGGGGGGAACAGAGGCGGCAACCCGGTAGCCTAGGTTCAAGAAGTGCTGGGAAATCTCGTTTCCCAGGAAACCTTCTTTCCCCGTCACCAAGATTGTCTTTCCCATGGCTGGGATACTATACTGCTCGCCGGAACCTTGTCTATGAAGATCGCGCTGATCCAACTGAACCCCAAAGTCGGGGACTTTGAAAACAACGCCCGCCTCATTCTCGACCGCGCCCGAGAAGCCTCGGCCTCGGGGGCCGCCATTGCCGTTTTTCCCGAGATGGCGCTTTGCGGGTACCCTCCCCTCGACCTGCTGTCGTTTCCTTCGTTCATTGCGGCGAACCAGCGCACCCTTCAGGCCCTGGCCCGCGATCTCCCTCCCGACCTTTTGACCTTCGTTGGTCTGGTTCAGCCGGTGAGGAGCGTCGGTGAGGAAATCGCCTGGGAGAAAGGGCTCGAGAACGTTGTCGTCGCCTTGGCGGGCGGCCTTGTGGTCTTCGAACAGGCCAAGACTTTGTTGCCGACCTACGATGTGTTTGACGAACGGCGGTATTTCCGGAGCGCTTCGGCGCGCAAAGTCTTCTCGTGGAAGGGTTTGAAACTTGGAGTTGCCATTTGTGAGGACCTTTGGTGGGAGGTGAGCCTCGATGGCGGCAACCCCTACGGCATCGACCCCGTCGCCGAGTTGGCAGACCTTGGTGTCGACATCATTCTCTCTCCGTCGGCTTCACCCTTCTATCCTGGCAAGAGGGCTGTTCGATCGGGCATCATGGCTTCGGTGGGCAAGCGCTTCGGGTTGCCGGTTCTCTACGTCAACCAAGTCGGTGGCAACGACGCCCTGGTTTTCGACGGCGGCGCGCTGGTCACCGACAACAAGGGTGAGTTGGTTGCGCAGGGCCCTTCGTTTACCGAAGGAACCGTGTATTGGGAGTCCGATGCGCGGCTCGCTCCTCAAAAACTCGACGAGAATCCGGTGAGGGATCTCTACGCGGGACTGGTTCAGGGGCTACGGGATTACGTCGTCAAGAGCGGGTTCAGAAAGGTCCATTTGGGCCTCTCGGGCGGCATCGACTCGGCGCTGGTCGCCGTCCTGGCCGTCGAGGCCCTTGGGAAAGAAAATGTCAGAGGTTTGGGCATGCCCAGCCGCTACTCTTCGGGGGGTTCCGTCGACGATGCACGGGCCTTGGCGAAGACTTTGGGGATTCGCTTTGACGTGGTTCCCATTGAAGAACCTTTTTCGGCCTTTCTGGGCGCTTTGAGCCCCTTGTTTGAAGGCGCCGCACCCGACGTGACCGAAGAGAACATCCAGGCCCGAATTCGCGGTGTTTACCTGATGGCCCTCAGCAACAAGACCGGATCGATGCTGCTGACTACCGGAAACAAGTCAGAGCTGGCCACGGGGTATTGCACGCTCTACGGCGATATGGCCGGGGGTTTGGGCGTCATCGGTGATGTCTTCAAGACCGAGGTGTACACCTTGGCGGAATGGATCAACCGCGACCGCGAAATCATTCCCTGGAACACGATCCGCAAGCCGCCTTCGGCCGAACTCCGACCCGACCAGACCGACCAGGATAGTCTGCCTCCCTACGACGTTCTGGACCGCATCTTGAAGGCTTACCTTCTCGAACAGGAGGGAGTCGCGGAAATTGTGGCTAGCGGCGAAGACGCTGCCGTGGTTCGAAGAGTCTTGAAGTTGACCGCCTCGGCCGAGTATAAGCGCTGGCAGGCGCCACCGGTGCTAAAGGTAAGTCCCGTTTCGTTCGGAATCGGCCGAAGACACCCGTTAGTGCGGAATTTGTTCGAGTTGTGACCCTCTCCACGAACCCCGAAACCAGTTCTCCCAGCCTTTCCAGATGGTGCCAGGCGCGCGCCAAAGGCTCTCCCCAGTACAAGTGCTCGAAGGTCCACAGATCGGCATCACGGCAGCGCATCACAGTTGAAGGGTGAATCAGCTTCAAGAGCGGGTGAAGACCGCGCCCCGCCTTCAATCTGTCGGTTTTTTGGGTGTTGGTGGCCCCGTCGCCGAACCCTAGGTTAGTGACCAAATTCACCTCAGGGTACACGCAGAGTCCCCCCTCGGCCCACAGCGTGTAGGTCCAGCGGTAGGCCCACGACTGGACCCGGTCCGCCTTGGCAATCTGAAGGATCTTGCGCCAATACTTCTGTTCCCGACGATTTTCCCAGAAATGGTTTTCGGTCGCCTCCTCGAGAAAACTTTCAAGCCCCTCCAGGTTGGCTCGGTAGAGCCGCCAGGCGCGGCGCCAGGTTGCCCATCCCCACACGTGACTGTAGCGGGAAAAGAAGTAGCTCCTTTCCTGAGTTCTGACGAGGGGTTGAAAATTGGTTCCGCTGATCTGCATGACGCGGATGTCGTTGCGGTATCGGTCGAGCAGGCTTTCGCAGAACCAGAAGAAGTCGGGGTGGGGGAGGCAGTCCTCCTCAAGGATAACGCCCGCCTCCTCGGACTCGAAGAACCAGTCGATGGCCTGCGATACGGCCAGTTTGACACCAAGGTTCGTGGTTCGGAAGAGAGTCTTCACTTGGCAGGGCCAATCGATGCCCTCAAGCGCCCTTCTGGCCGCGGCGCACGCGACATTGTCCATGGGCCGGTCGGGCCGGGGGCCGTCGGCGGCGACATAGATTCGTCTCGGCTGAACTAGGCGGAGAGCGCCGATCTGCCTTCGCGCCAGTTCCGGTCTTCTGAAGATCAACAGGAGAACGGCGGGTGTACTCATACTAAGTTAGTCGCCGTTGGGGGTTGAAAGTTTCTTACCGAATCATTAAGTAATTCCTCTATTGGTAGTCCAAAAAGTCAAAAGGTTCCAAAAGATCGCCTCCAAGCCCGAAGGATCGGATTCCAAAGGGCCTCGAAGGCCTTGTGGCGATTGCGGACACCGGCTTTGTGTTCTATCTTGAACGCATGTCTCGTTCTCCCGACGAAGAGAAACGCCGCCGCATCCTCCAGGTCTCCTTTGAAGCCTTCGGAGAACTGGGCTACAAACGGACCACCATTAAGCACATCGCTGATCGGGCCGGCATTGCCCCGGGAAGCATCTACACGTATTTCCACGACAAGGATTCGCTGTTTCTCTGTGCCATCAGCGATATCTGGGACCGCTTCAGCCTTGCCGCTTTGGAAGCGACGGAGAATCAGCAGATTCCCTATCTGAAGCGGGCCGAGGCCTTGTTTGCCGTGGCCGAGGAACTGGTCCGCCGGTCGCACACCCTTCTGAACGGTATCTTCTCGGTTCCTGGCCGCCGCGATTTGTTGCGACGAAACTTGGAGAAGGCCGTCCGGCACCTGGTGCCGTTCTTTGAGGAGGGCCAGCAACTGGGGCTGAGCCTTGTCGGAAACGAGCCGTCATTCAACTTTTACCAGGTGAAGATCATTCTGTCGGGAGTGCTTTGGGATTTGGCGCTTGTCGACGGCGAGGCCTTCGAAACGGAACTGAACCAGGTTCGAGAGGCGTGGCGCCGCGAACTGCGGAAGGTCAGGTCGTGAACAAGGAATCTTCGCAGTACCTTCGCCACGAGCTGCGAACTTACCTCAACCACATTTTGGGCTACAGCGAGATTCTTTTGGAAGACCTCAAGGAAAGCCCGCGCCCCTCGCTGGCGCCGGATGTCGAGAACATCTTCCGTGAGTCGCGAAACATCCATCGCGCGTTTCTCGACGCGTTCTACCAGGACGGAGCCGTCCTAGAGGAGTTCGACCCCGTCGCATTCCGGCGCAACCTGTTCGGGCCGCTGTACATCTTGTTGGGCTTGGCCCAGAGGCTAAAGAAGCTCTGTGAAGAGGAGTCGGCGGACTACCTGCTCGACGATGTGTTGAAGTTGCTCGATTCCGGGCGCAAGATTCTCGAGCTGGTTGAACAGGAACTGCGCGAAGTACCGCCGGTTGCCGCGGTCAGCAACGACGAGCTTCGATACTCCATGGGCCGAATTTCTCAGGCCGTACCCCGTTCGCTCAGGGATCAGAATCTTGGTAGGATTTTGGTTGTCGACGACAACGAAATGAACCGCGACATCCTCATCAGGCACCTGGAACGCCAGGGCCACCAGGTGGCGTGGTCAGACACCGGCTCCAAGGCCCTGCAGGTCCTCGCCGAAGAGCCCTTCGACCTTGTGCTTCTCGATATTCTCATGCCGGGACTCAACGGGTATCAAGTGCTTGAGAAGATGAAGGCCGACCCCGCGTTGCGCCAGATTCCCGTGATCATGATTTCGGCCCTCGACGAAACCGACTCGGTCGTGCACTGCATTGCCTTGGGGGCGGAGGACTACCTCCCCAAGAGTTTCGATCCCATCCTCTTGAAGGCCAGGATTAGCGCCTGCCTCAGCAAAAAGCATTTCCGTGATCAGGAACAGCGATACCTGAAGGCGTTGCTCGACAGTCAGAACCAGCTGGAGAAGGAGTTGGCCGAGGCCGCCGACTACGTGAAGTACCTTCTGCCCAAGCCTCCCACCGAGGGGCCTTTTCGAGCGGATTGGATCTTCCAGCCGTCGGCCAAGTTGGGCGGCGATTGCTTTGACTACCACTGGGTGGAACCCGGACAGCTGGCCATCTTTCTGCTCGATGTGTCGGGACACGGAATCGGCGCGGCGCTCCTTTCGGTTTCGGTGATGAATGTGCTGCGCAGCCAAGGGTTGCCGCACACAGATTTCTCGGATCCCGCGGCGGTTCTGGGGGCGCTCAACCAGAACTTTCAGATGGAAAACCAGAACAACATGTACTTCACCATCTGGTACGGCGTCTGGACGCCCGAGCTCGGTGAGTTGCGCTTTGCCTGCGCGGGCGCGCCGCCAGCGGTTCTTGTGCCTCCTACCGGGCCAGACGTCGAACTGGGCACCCCCGACATGATCGTCGGGGTTGAAACAGACTATGCGTACGAGAACCGGACCGTGAAGGTCGCCCCCGGGAGCCGTCTTTACCTTTTCAGCGACGGTGTTTATGAGGTTCGCAAGACTTCGGGCAAGATGATGGTCTTCCGTGAGTTCACCGATCTTTTGACCCACCGCGCCCGCCGCACCAGCGAATCCACGGTCCAGGAGGTCTTCCTGCAGATTCAAAGCATGGCGGGCGCCGACCATTTTGACGACGACTTTTCCCTGCTCGAAGTGACACTGGGCTGACGGGATTTGGAGGGAACTGTGACTCAAACCCTGGCGATCAATCAGATCGGCTATTTCGTGAGCGGTGTGAAGACGGGCGTTCTGGCCAAAGCGGGAGCGCAGGAACTCTCCTGGACGTTGACGGACGTCACAACAAAGACCAAGGTCGCTTCTGGAAAGACCAGCCCCGGGACCGTTGACGCGATTTCCGGCGACACCGTCCATGTGGCCGATTTCTCGTCTTTTGACCGGGAAGGAAGCTACGTCTTGGAAATCGACAGCGTGCTCAGCAGCCCGTTCACAATTGGCAGGGAGGTTTTGGCTTCGCTGGCCAAAGACGCTCTCCACTACTTCTACCTGACCCGCAGCGGTATCGAGTTGAAACCCGAGTTCGCGGGAACCTCGTGGGCTCGGCCGGCCGGGCATCTCTCAGACGCCGAAATCACGGCGTACGAAGGTCCAGACGCCCAAGGAAGACTGTGGAAGACCTATGACTACAAGATCAATGGTCTGGGTGGCTGGTACGACGCCGGCGACTACGGCAAGTACGTGGTTAACGGGGGAATCGCTGTCTGGACTCTGCAGAATGCGTACGAAAGGAACCCCGCAGCGTTCCAAGACGGCGCCCAGGCGATTCCTGAAGCTGGAAATGGCATTCCCGACATTCTCGATGAGGCGCGCTGGGAGACGAACTTTCTGCTCAACATGCAGATTCCCTCGGGAAAGCCCTTGGAGGGCATGGCGTTCCACAAGCTCCACGACCGCAAATGGTCGGGAGTTCCCGCAGAGTTGCCGACCCATTTCGACAACAATAACGAGCATCAGGGAGCCGATTGGGGGCGTTTTGTGTTCGAGCCGACAACGGCGGCCACCCTTAATTTGGCGGCCACCGCGGCACAGGCCGCCCGGCTTTGGAAGAAGTGGGATCCGGCCTTCGCCGACCGTTGCGTCAAGGCCGCAAAGACCGCCTGGGAAGCCGCACGGGCGCATCCAGACCTTTTGGCGGGCAACGTTCCGGGGGCGGGAGGGGGCAACTACGACGACCTCAACGTCGCCGACGAGTTCTATTGGGCCGCGGCGGAGCTTTACGCGACTACAGGCGAGAAGCTCTTTCTCGACTTCGTGACCACTTCGCCCTATTTTCACTCCTTTCCGGGTCTAGAAGCGGCGGCCTCGAGCTCGATGAGTTGGGCCGACACCGCCGCCCTGGGTTCGATAACGCTGGCTGTTGTGAAAACCGGCTTGCCCCAGGGTGAAGTCAACAGACTCCACGCGCAGATCGTTGCTACGGCTGACCGCTACCTTGAGATCCTCGCGGGTCAAGGCTACCGGGTTCCTGCCGAGGCCTCGGCCTACGTTTGGGGTTCGACTTCGCTGGTTCTGAACAACGCCGTCATCCTGGCGCTGGCCTACGATTTCACGAACAAAGCGGCCTACCGAGACGGCGTGATCCACGCACTCGACTATCTTCTCGGGATGAACGCTAACCTTAAGTGTTTCGTCACCGGTTACGGATCGAATCCTGTTCTTCATCCGCACCACCGGATTTGGGGAAACGACCCGGACGCTGGCGTTCCGCCGCCACCTCCGGGTTTGGTTGCGGGAGGACCAAACGCCAATATTCAAGACCCCGAAATGGAAGCCGCGCAATTGAAGGTTGCGCCCATCGCCAAGCGGTACCTGGACACGATCGGATCTTACGCAACTAACGAAGTCGCTATCAATTGGAACGCGCCGCTAGTTTGGGTCTCGCACTGGTTGGACCAGCAGTACAACCAGCGGTGAGTTCCAAACGGCCCTAAGCTACACCGCCCGGTTCAGTACCCGGTTGAGTCTCTGGACGAACAGGCCAGGGTTCTCGAGAGGAACGCCTTCGATCAGCAGGGCTTGATCAAGAAGCAACCAGGAGGCGTCGTTGACCAGGGCTTCGTCTTTTGACGCGAGCATCTTCTTGACAATTTCGTGGTCGGGGTTGATTTCGAGAATGGGCTTGAGCGCGGGCAGGTTCCCCGTTTGTCCCATGGCCTTCATCATTTGAATCATCTGCATAGAAGGGTCGTTTTCGTCGCTGACGATACAACTGGGGCTGTCGGCCAGCCGGGTCGAGGCCTTCACTTCCTTCACTGCCTCGCCGAGGATCTTCTTGATGGTCTCGACCAGGGGCTTGAGGCCCTCTTCTTTTTCCTTGTCGCCCTCGGCCTTCAGGTCGTCACCGGCGCCGCTCTTGTTGACGGCTTTGAGGTCTGTCTCTTTGTATTTGTCGACGCCGCCGAAGACGATCTCATCGATCTCGTCGTCGAGCAGAAGCACTTCGATATCTTTCTTTTTGTAGATTTCGAGAAGGGGAGAGGTTCGCAAGGCGGCCTCTTTGCCGCCCGTGATGAAGTACAGAGCCTTCTGGTCGGTCTGCATGCGGTCTTTGGCTTCGGCCAGGCTCGTCCAGCCTTCGACCTTGGTCGATTTGACGCGGATCAGGTCGAGGAGAGCTTCGCGGTTGGCAAAATCGCCGTAGAGCCCTTCCTTGAGCGGACGGTTGAATTCGGCGATGAACTTGAGGTACTGCTCCTTGTTGTTCGCGGCAATCGTGGCCAGTTCCGAAAGAACCTTTTTCACGCTGGCGGTCTTGATGTTGGCCAGGACCTTGTTCTTCTGCAGAATTTCGCGGCTGACGTTCAAAGGCAAATCTTCGCTGTCGATGACACCCCTGAGAAACCGCAGATAGGCGGGCATGAGTTCTTTGTCGTCATCGGTGATGAACACGCGCTTGACGTAGAGTTTGACGCCAGGCTTGTAGTCGGCCTGGTTCATATCCATGGGAGCCTTCGAGGGCACGTAGAACAACGTCGTGTACTCCATGGTTCCTTCGGCCTTGGTGTGGAACCAGAACAGCGGTTCCTCCCAATCTCCGGAAACCGTCTTGTAGAACTCCTTGTAGTCCTCGTCCTTGAGCTCGTTCTTCGATCGCTTCCAGAGGGCGCTGGCCGAATTGACTTGCTCCACCGTTGGCTTCTTGATCGACTTCTTCTCTTCTTCGTTCCACTCGCTCTTTTCGTAGGCCAAATGGATGGGGAAGGCAATGTGGTTGGAGTACTTCTTGATGACTTCTTTAAGTTTCCAGCTTGAGGCGTACTCGCTTCCGGCTTCGTTGAGGAACAGCGTCACCGAAGTGCCGACGGTTTCACGTGTCGTGGCCTCGATTTCGAAGCCCGTCTTGCCGTCGCTGGTCCACTTCCAAGCTTTGTCTTCGCCGGCCTTGCGGCTGACGACCTCGACCTTGTCGGCGACCATAAATGCCGAATAGAACCCGACGCCGAACTGGCCGATCAGGTTGGAATCCTTTTTCGCGTCGCCTGAGAGGTTCGACAAGAAGTTTTTGGTGCCCGAGCGGGCGATCGTGCCCAGGTTGGCCA
>CAYYUZ010000011.1:27481-52130 GCA_964475005.1 uncultured Spirochaetales bacterium | reverse complement strand
AGGAAGTTGATGTTGCCCACCGAGGTGTCGACATCCCCGGGAACGACCATGACGGTCTCCACGGTGATTTTTCCTTGAATCAGCATGACTTGGCCGTCGGCACCGCTGACCAGTCTCAGACCGTCTTTACTCAGGGTCACATTGTTTCCGAGTTCAAAGGCGACATCGCGGCCGTCTTTGGCGGCCAGCACGCGTCCTGTTACCGTTCGACCCGGCTGACCCTTCTGTGCGGGTTCCTTCTTGGCCAACTCCTCGCCCTTGAGCACGTTCCGTATGGTGTTGAGTTCCTTGAAGTCGACGCGACCTCCGATCTCCTTGGGCTTGATCTTCATGCTAGTATCGAAGAAATAGGAGATTTTGGCGTCGGCGCCGTTGACGGGCTTGGTCCCCTGTGCGACCACCACCCGTTGACCGTAAACCGGATCGTCGACGAGGGCGTCGATGGCGTCGTCGTCCCAACCAAAGATCACACCATTGTTGCGAAGCATCCCTTCGACGTCTTCACGCGACGCGTCGCCGCCACCCATTCCAGGAGCCGAGAGACTGACCGAACCGCGCATCTCCTCGGCCTCAATGAACACGTTCACCAAGGTGTCGTTAATCGGATTGTGGCCGTATTCACCAACCTTGCCGTAGGTTCCCGTACGGAGCTTGACCGCTCCTTTCACAACCTGTCGGTTGATGTCGCGGACACCCCGGGAATGGAGAGTCTCCAAGGCGGCCTCTTCGGTCGCGCCCTGACCTTCTCCCTGCGGCGGAGTAATTTTCAAGTAGACACCGTCAGACCACATGCGGACCAAAATGCGTCCATCGACACTGGTGGCTGCGGCGCTTGTCGAAGAGTCAAGTTCTGGCAGGAAGCCTTCCTGGTCACCGAGGGTCTTCTTCACCTTCTTGGCCGCTTCGTAGGCTAGAATGGTCCAGGTTTTCCGTCCCATTCCCAGAACACCAGGGGTTCCCTTTTGAACGATGTCATACTCCACGCGTGAAGGCGTCAGCCCGAGTTCCACGGCCGCCGAAGCCAACGCTCCTTCCAGCGACGAAGCGCTGACCGAAACGGACTTGATGGTCCGGTCTTCCTCAGCACGGTGGCGCATGAATTCTTTCAGTTGCTCTAGGGTGACCAAACGGGCCTCCTCAGAAGATGCCTTTGCGGGCGTTCATGAGCCTCGACCTGAGACGAAGGATGGCCTTGGTGTGAAGCTGGCTCACACGACTCTCGGTCACGTCGAGAACCTTGCCGATTTCTTTGAGCGTCAGGTCTTCATAGTAGTAAAGCACAAGAACTTTCTTTTCTTTGTCAGGGAGCTCGGACAACGCTTCCACAATGACGCGCTTAACGGCGTCGCGCTCGACGATGTTGTCGGGGTTGAGCGCCGAAGGGCTTTCAATGCTTTCGACAATGCTGACCTTGTCATTCTCGTCACCTGTGTACCAGACGTCGTTGAGAGAAAGGACCGAGGTGCCGCTGATCTTCAGCATGGTGTCGTTGTAGTCGTCTTCGGAAAGGCCCATCTCCGAGGCCACTTCGCGATCAGACACCTGTCGTCCGAGCTTGGACTCCAGGTTCATGATCGCTTCTTCGACTTCACGCGACTTCTGGCGGACGGAACGGGGAACCCAGTCAATGGCTCGCAGTTCATCGAAGATCGCACCGCGGATGCGCGTCACCGCGTAGGTCTTGAATTTGACGTGCTTGGCGGGATCGAATTTGTCGATGGCGTCGATGAGCCCAAAGACTCCAAAGCCGACCAAATCGTCGTAGTCGACGTTCTGAGGAAGCCCCATAGCCACCTTTCCGGCAACGTACCTGACCAACGGAGCGTACTGCTTGATGAAGGCCTCACGGATCTTCGGATCCCGCGACTTTTTGTAAGCCAGCCACTGGTCGAGTTCTGATCGTTCGTCCACAACATTTTCTGACATCGTTTCAGTTTCCTTACGCGTCTCGTTTCATGATCGTCTGGACGGCTTTGGCCAGCACCACGGGATCTTGGGCTTCGCCATCAAAGGTCACTTCCTGCGACGATCCGCCCTGCTCGACCGGCGCGTAGTCCCCGTACTCGGGGTTCGAGGCCTCGGCCGACTCGTCCTCTACGGAACCCGGTTTGAAGGCATCGAGGAACGCCCCGATTTCGGGCATTTCTTCTTCGTCCCCGCCAGGAGGGGCGGCGCTGGGGACACTCTCGACAGGTTCTGCGGCCGCCGCGGTGGCGGGCTCAGGCGGTTCGGGGGCCTCACTTTCCTCATCACCGACTTCTTCGACAAAACCGCCCCGGGGCAACGGCTCCTCCTCGAGCGTGATGTCCACGCGAGGCTGAGGATTTTCTTCCGGTGTGCTCCCCGCCTCGGAGGACAGGAAGAGGTCCGGAACAAAACTCCGCAGGACGGTCTCGACGCCCAGCGAGCCGCCGAATCCCACACCTCCCCAGAAAAGTGCCCGAAGCACCACGTCGCCAAGGGGAACTCCTCCAATCAGTCCAGCCAGAAAGGAAAAGACGCAGGTAGAGACCCCGACGATGGCCGCAGTCTGAAAATTCATGAAGTCCCCCCTCCCCTCACCTTTATAGAGTAAAAGACGGGAAAATTCCCGTCAACCGCTCATCCTGCCAAAAAGCCGATTCAAAAAGGGTCCCAATCCACTTCCTTCCTTATACTCCACCTTTTCGAGGCGGCTGACGATGTTCCAAAGGCACTGAGCTGCCCGCCCCTTGGGATCGACGGCAACAAACGGACGCTGTTTCAGAACGGAGCTTTGAACCAGAGGATCTTCAAAGATGAACCCGAGGTAGTCCACCTTGATGTTGAGGAACTGGCTGGCGATGCTGATCACGCGCTCGGCAACTTTCTTGCCTTCGACAACGGAGCCGACACGGTTGACGACGAGCTTCAACCCCATGTTCGTGTTGTTGAATTCGGTGGCGATAATCTTGATGATGCCGTACGCGTCGGTGATGGCCGTCGGTTCCGGGGTGGTGATGATGAGTGTATCGTCGGCCGCGGCCACGAAATCGAGCACGTTCTTGCTCACTCCGGCCGAGGTGTCGATGATCAAAATATCCGCGTCCGACAAGGCCAGCATCTCTTCGATGAAGGTCTTCCTCTCTTCGTCGCTCATATTGGCAATCTTTGTGAAACCCGAAGCCCCAGCAACGAATTGAATGCCGTACTCGGTGTCGGTGATGATTTCTTTCATCGTCTTCTGCTGACGGATCATGTGGTACAGCGTGTACTTGGGAATGACTCCCAAAATAACGTTCACGTTGGCCAGCCCCAGGTCGGCGTCGAGAAGAGTCACTTTCTTGCCGAGCTTGGCAAAGGTGATGGCCAAGTTGACCGCCATGTTCGTTTTGCCGACACCGCCTTTTCCCGAGGTGATCGTGATGATCCGGGTCTTCTTCGCACCCCCAGAGGGCGAATCCGTCGCCGCGGCACCCGCTTTCACCAGTTCACGAAGCTTTTCTGCTTGGTCGGCCATGTCTATTCCTTTCCTGCCAGTTGAAGTTGTCCCGGTGCGAAGCCCAGGAGCGGTTTCATGAGTTTTTCGGCCGTGCCGCGATGGATGTCCTTGGGAACGTCCTGGCCGTCGGTCAGAAAACTGACCGACTTCTGCTTTTCCCACAGCAGAGAAATCAAGTTGCCGACCACAGAGGTCTCATCGAGTTTGGTCAGGACCACCGACTGGTACCCGAAGGGTTCGAACTGCTGGAAGATTTCCCGCAAGTCCTTGGTCTTGGTCGTCGCGCTGACTGCAAGATGGACCTCGGTGGCGCGGCCGGTGCCCTCAAGGAGTTGCCGCATCTCGGCAAGCTTCACGAAGTCCTTGGGGCTCTTGCCGATGGTGTCGATCAAGATCATGTCTTTGTCGCTGTCGAGCTCGATGCGTTTTCTCAGGGCGTCGTAGTCCTCGATGCAAGTGACGGGTATCCCCATGATTTCGCCGTAGGTTTCAATCTGCATCTTGGCGCCGATGCGGAAGTTGTCGATCGTGACCAGAGACAGCTTTAGCCGTTCCTGCCCCCCAAACCCCAACCCATAGACAGCTGCCAGTTTGGCGATTGTTGTGGTTTTGCCCACTCCTGTGGGACCAACGAGGATGAAGATTCTTGGCCGCGTGCCCCGTTTCTCCTGAAAGAACTGGAGACCTTCGGCGATCCAACCCCTCACCCTTTCCAGGATGGCCTCCCCATCGGCCAGAGCGTCCATGGTGGATTCTTTCCGGACTCGATCCAAGATCATGCGGACGAAGCCGGGAGAAAATTCGTTGTCCTCAAGGATGGCCTCCACAAGGCTCAGGGTGGGGTGCTCCTGCGAACGGGAACCATCGGCCTGGGGCATCTTCTCTGGCAGCTTGTCGAGTTTCTCCTGAAGGGACTTCACCTCGTCGAGCACCGCCTGCAAGCGGTCTTCCTTCTTTTCCTCGGCGGCCGCCCGCTGATTGGCTTGGGCCTTGGCCTCTGCCAGCGCCAGAATCTTGCGCTTTTCCTCATCGAGTTTGGCCCGCTCCCGATCGGCGGCCCCGGCGTCGTGCTTGATGCAGCCGTTAATCTCGATTCCTTCCTTCTGGAAGAACCCAAGAAACCCCCCGAAGGTCACGGTTCTGTGGCCAAGCACTTGGGCCGAAGCGCCGTACTTGACCTTGATCTTCTCCATCGTTTCTTGGAAGGAATCGCCACTTTCTGTGAAATACTGGTACATGCGTCACTTCCCTCCTATGCGGATGTCGCCCACGGATTCGACGCGAATTCCTGGCGAGATTTCGGGGACCGAAAGAACGACAAGGTCGGGCAGGTCCCGCTGGGTGCTGTTCTTGATCAGCGGTCTGGCGGCTTCGCTTGAGAGAATCAGGGGGTAGTAGCCGGAGTTCTGCACCTGCCTGAACGCGTTGGTCACCGCGTTGATCCACTGGCGGGCCAGCTCGGGTTCCAACGCGGCCACTGGTCCTGTAACCTGGTCGTGACGGCTGTCGATGATTTGCTGCTCCAGGGCGGGGTCGACAGTCAGCACATGGAGGACCTTGTCCTCGTTGGCGTACTGCAGACAAATCTGGCGTCCAAGAGCCTGTCTGACCTTTTCAATAAGGAACGCGGTGTCCTTGGTGACGCCGCCAAAATCGCCCAAGGTTTCTAGGATAACTACAAGGTTTCTGATCGACACCTGCTCTTGAAGCAACCCCTGCAAAACCTTCTGAATTTCCCCAACCCCGAAGATCTTGTTGACTTCTTCGATCAGCGTCGGGTAGTCGGCCTTGACGGTCTCCAGCAATCCGTGGACCTCTTGACGGCCCAGAATCTCCATGGCGTGCTTCTTAATCACCTCGGTGAGGTGGGTGGCGATGATGGATGGGCTGTCGACCACGGTGTAGCCGGCGCGCTCGGCTTTGTCCCTGGCGTCTTCGGTGATCCAAAGAGCGGGGAGGCCGAACGCGGGGTCCTTGGTTTTTTCCCCGGGAAGATCCTCTCGCTCGCCGCCGGGATTGATGGCCATGTAGCACCCCATACGGATGGTTCCGCGGCCCACTTCCATCCCCTTGATCTTCAGACTGTATTCGCTGGGTTCAAGACGCATGTTGTCAATGATGCGGATACGGGGAACCACGAGCCCCAAGTCGAGGGCCGTCTCGCGGCGGATACGTGTCACCCGTTCCAGCAGCTCGGCGCCTTGTTCTTTGTCCACCAGGGGGATCAACCCGTAGCCGAGTTCAAGACTGAGAGGATCCAGGGGCGCCACGGTCTCCGGCCCCTTGGAGGCCTCTCCTTTGGCCGCACTCGCACCCGCGGCCTGGGCGGCTTCCTTGCGTCCGGCTTCGGCCGTCTCCTTTTGGTTCAGGCTGAAAGCCAGGAACGAAACCAGGCCAGCAAGCGGTATGAGAAAGTACCAGGGGAACCCCGGAACAATGGCCAGGATGAACAGGAAGGCCGCGGCAATCCAGAAAATGCGGCTTTGCTGGGTGAATTGCTTCACCGCGTCGGTGCCAAGGCTCTGACCCGAAGAACTGCGGGTAACCAAGAGTCCGGTTGCCGTGGAAATCAGAAACGCTGGAATCTGGCTGACCAAACCGTCGCCGATGGTCAGGCTCACGTACTGGGTCGCTGCCGTCGCTGCGTCCATTTGGTGAAAGATCATGCCGACGATGAAACCGGCAACGGCGTTGACCAAGGTGATCAGTAGCCCGACCTGGACGTTCCCCTGAACGAACTTCGAGGCGCCGTCCATCGAACCGAAGAAGTCAACTTCCTGCTGCAGCTCAGACTTGCGTTTGAGCGCCTCTTCTTCGGTGATCGAGCCGCTGCTGAACGAATTGTCGATGGTCATCTGCTTGGCGGGGAGACCGTCGAGGGTAAAGCGCGCCGCGACCTCGGCCACCCGGGTAGCGCCCTTGGTGATCACCAAAAACTGGACCGCGAGCAAAATGATGAAGACGATCGTTCCCACGACAAGGTTCACCAGACTGATCTGCGACCCGCTCCCCACCACCACAGTAGCAAAAGCGTGGATGATGCTGGGAGCCGCCGGCGGGCCGTAGAGCAAGAGCAGTTTGGTCGTCGAAATGTTGAGGGCCAATCCGAAAACTGTCGTAATGAGCAGCAAGGTCGGAAACAACGTGAACTCGAGCACCCGCTTGGTGTAAATGACCACCAAAATGATCAGAACACTGAAAAGCAGGTTGAGGATCAACAGGAAGTCGACAAGGAAGGTCGGCATCGGCACGATGAGCATGAGCACCACGGCCACGACGCCGAAGGCCACCGCCATGTCGGTTCGCCCCTGACGGAACGAGGCGCGGAACGTTGAAACGAAATCGCTCATGCGGCCTCCTTATGACACCACGGCGCGGGCTTTGCCGCCCAATTTGAAGATCTCCGCCAGAATGCGGCTGACGAGTTCCCAGTATTCCTGGGGAATTTGATCACCGATGTCGACCGCCGCGTAGAGAGCCCGGGCCAGCGGTTTGTTCTCGACCAATGGAACGCCTGCACCCGCGGCGATCTCCTTGATCCTCTGGGCAATCAAGTCTTGCCCCTTAGCAATCACGGTGGGCGCAGTCATAGTCGCCGCGTCCCACTGAAGCGCAATGGCAAAGTGGGTCGGGTTGGTGATGATCACGTCGGCTTTCGGAACGTTTTGCATCATGTTTCGGCGTAGAATTTCTCGCATCCTTTCCCTAAGGCGGCTTCGGATCAGCGGATCACCTTCTTGCTGCTTGCGTTCCTCTTTGACTTCCTGCAACGACATTTTCAAGGATTCGCGGTGTTGGAACCGCTGGAAAAGATAGTCTGGAACAGCCAAAACGAGCATCACCACAGCGCTCTGAAGAATGATCGTGAGGCCAATGCGCCAGAGCGTTTCAGAGGCCTGCAGGAAGCCAACGTGGATCAGGTTGAGCAGGTGCATCCATTCGCTCTGAATGTTGAGGATGGCAATTGTAGCAATCACCGCGACCTTAACGAGCTGCTTGATGATGTTGAACCACGCCTCAGAGCTGAACAGCGACCGTTTGATCCACTGGCCGAACTTGGGCACGATGCGGCTGAAATCAGGGGTGATGGGCTTCACCGTGAACAGGAATCCAACCTGCAGCAAGTTGGCGCCGATTGAGGCGATGAGGGTCACCGCCAAGACCGGACCGAGAAGGCGGGCCAAGTAGATGAAGAAGACCCCAGAAATGGGTCCGCCCCCCGTGATGGGGTCGGTCGTCGTCGCCTGGGTGAAGTAGTAACGCAACATCTCGACAAGTGTGGACCAAATTGAATTCGCTAGAAAGGCCAACAGGACCATGGGAAGCAGCAGGACGATCGCCGCGGTGATGTCGGGGGACTTGGCGACTTTGCCTTCTTCGCGGGCCTTGCGGATCTTCGTGTCGGTCGGGTCTTCGGTGCGGCCTTCATCCTCGGCGGCGAAGCGCTGCAGATCCCAGCCAAAGACCGTCGTCGGCTTGGTTTGCCATGGAAAAAAAGGAGTGACGTTGAGATTCAGGCACCCGCCTAGTGAAACAGCTTGAATCATCGCGTTACCCCCGGAGGGGCGAGTTTGACAAAAAGCATTTGCAGGGTGTCGAAGCCGTTGTTGACAACCGCCGAAAACGCCTGAACGAGGAAGGGCATGGAAGCCATGATGAGGAAGAAGCCAAACCCGATATTGATGGGAAAGCCCATCATCATCAGGTTCATCTGCGGAGCCGCCTTGCCAATCATTCCCAAGCTGATGGTCACCAGCAGCAGCACTCCGAAGACGGGCAGGCTCAGCAGGAACGACCGTTGAAACAGGTCCGCAAGGCTGGCCACCAGCTGGTGGCTGATGAAATCCGGGTGAACGAAGAAATCTGTGGCTCTCAGCGCCTTGAAGGACGCCCAGACGTTGGTGAGAAAGACCTGCTGGAACCCGCCACCGGTCACGAATACGAGCATGGCCGCCAGGTTCACAAACTGGCCCAAAACCGGCTGTTCGACCTGGGCAAGGGGATCGTAGACTTCCGAGGCGTTGAACCCCATCTGCTGGGCGATGTACTGCCCGGCCATTTGAAACGCCGAGTAAACCATCACAAGAAAGAATCCTTGCAAAAGGCCGATCAGCAGTTCACCGACCAACAGCCCCACGTAGGCGAGCCCGTTCTCGGGTATCGGATACCCGGCCGCCTGGACCCAGGGGAAAATGACGGTGGCGGTGAAAAATGCAAGGCCGACACGCACAATGTCCGGCACTGACTCAGACGAAAACAGCGGGGCTACCGCCAGCATGGCGAAGACTCGGACCAAAATGAGAAAAAAGAGGTTAGCGTTCGTGACAATCAGGTCGAGGAACACCTAGCCCCCCTCCTATTTGACCATATTGGGGATCTGGTTGAAGATTCCAATCGTGTAGGTCCGGATCACGGTGAACATCCAGGGACCGAAGATGATCAATGCCGCCATGATCGAGACAATTTTGGGGACGAAACTGATCGTTTGATCTTGAATCTGCGTCGTGGCCTGCAAAATGGAAACAATCAGGCCCACTATGGTCCCGATGATCAGAACGGGGGCGCTTAACAGAAGAATCTGGATGATTCCTCCGTTCATCAGGGCGACAACTTGTCCAACACTCATGGCGAAGCCTCCTTCATACGTTGAAGCTCTTGACCAGACCGGTAACCAACAAGGTCCAGCCGTCGATCATGACGAACAGAATCAGTTTGAACGGGGCCGAAATCATCACGGGCGGCAGCATGATCATCCCCATGGCCATCAGCACCGAGGCCACGACCATGTCGATGATGATGAAGGGGATGAAGATGAGAATTCCCATTTTGAAAGCGACGGTCATTTCGTGGAGGATGAAGGCCGGAACGATCACGTAGGTCGGCACATCGGCCATGTTGGCGGGTTTGGGAAGGTTGGAAAGCCTCATGAACAGCTTGATGTCGTCGTGGTTGTTGCTTTCCATCTGCCGGAACATGAATAAGCGGAGAGGACTCTCAGCTTTTTGAAGAAACTGGGTGGTGTTGAGCTTTCCTTCCGAATACGGCACGTAGGCCTCGGCGTAGATCCGGTTGAATACTGGAAACATGATGAACAGCGTCAGAAAGAGGGCGATCCCCATCATGACCTGGTTGGGTGGAGCCTGCTGAAGCCCTAGGGCTCGCTTCACAAAGTCCAGAACGATGGAGAGCCTCAAGAAACTCGTCATAAGGATGAGGAACGAGGGAGCCAGGGTGAGAACGGTGAGCAGGACGAGCAGTTGAACCGACAAGGCGGTTTCGCTGGCATTTTGGGGCGGGCGCAGATTGATGTCGACGAACGGAATGTTCAGCCCGTTGGTGGTCTGCTGAACGCGCTGTTGGGCCACGGCGGGTGCCGGAGCCAACAAGCCAATCAGGGCAAACAAGGCCAGGGTCGCCAAGATTTTTCTTTTCATTCCCCCCCCAGGTTGAAAAGCTGACCAACGGATTTCTTCCCCAAGAAATCCACAGGTCTTCCACAAGTTATGTTGTACCCGAACTTTAGAGTTTTTTCAATCGTTCTCTTTGTTTTTTCAGGAAATCCGAGGAATTCTCCGCGGGCTGCCCAACATCGGGCCGGATTTTTGGTTTGACCCCCATCAGAGCCCCCAGCAGGTCGCCAAAACCATTTCTCGCCACGGTTTTGCCTTGTGAGGCCGTCAAACGGAAGGTGTCTGCAGCTTCTGTGCCCGTCAAGTCTTTGAGGAGGGTAACACCCGCGTCTCCGGTTCCCAGGAGCAGGATTTCCTCGCCGACTTCGACAACTTGAAGTGTCCGGCTGCCGCTCAATGTGTGCGAGTGCAGCACCTTGATCGGCGAATCGGCCTTCGGCCCTTGACCGCTAAGTTTGCGCATGAACCAAACAAACCCCAAGATCATCCCGATCACGAGGGCGAGAATGACGAACATTTTGACGAATTCCCAGGGCCCCACATCTGTCGAAGGGCCGGAAGCGGCATTCCCGGTGCCCGGAGTGTCGGTGATAGCGAGCGTCTTCTCGTCGGGCAAAGGCGGCTGGGGCGCGGTCACGGCAGCAGCGGATTTGGCGGGTTTTCCCGGCGCCGGCGCGCTTTGAGCCCAGACCATTCCGGCGCTCCCCAGCGCAAGAACGACAAACAGGACAATACGGTTCATGGTCCCCTCCGGACTTGAAAATACCAGAAGTCACGCGCCTTGGGTAGTCTGCTTTTTTCCCTGAGGGAGTCCAGAATCCCGGCAATTCTTTCTCGAAAGTCGATTGGTAGCACTGTACGAAAGACAAGATTCGCCTAGAATAGAAGTGTAGGAAGTGTTCTGACTAGGTTAGGAATTTCAAAAAAGGAACAGTAAAAAAAATGCTTGTCGATATCAACAAAATCCGCGATGCCATCAAAGATGGAATTCCGTTGGTCATCAAGACCTACGCTTTGCCTTCAGCCACCGAAGCGGCGCTTGAGAAGTTGCTTCGAGTCTTCTTGGAAGAGCTCGGACAGTCGCCCTTGATTGAACTTCTTTCTTTTGGCTTGAGGGAGCTGGTCAACAACGCCAAGAAAGCTAATTTGAGACGGGCACATTTTCTCGAACGTGGTCTCAACATTGGCAACGAAGCCGACAACAAAGAAGGGATGGCGACGTTTGTCCAGGACTGTACGGCCTTTGCCAAGCGCTACGCCGAAGTCCTGGTCGCCAACGACCTGTACCTGAAAGTCACTTTCTTGGTCCGTAACAGCACGTTCTACCTGAGCGTTCGGAACAACGCCGTGCCAACGGCGCTAGAGCTTCAGGACGTCCGCAACCGTGTTTCTCGTGCCTGGACTTCGGGAACCATTATGAAGTACTTCGACGCCTCGCCGTCAGAGCCCGAGGCCGGGCTTGGTCTGCCAACTCTGGTTCTCCTGCTCCGCAAGTTGGGCCTCAATCAGCAAGCCTTTGATCTCGGGTTCGTCAACAACGAAACCGTGGCCGTTCTCCGAATTCCGGTTTCCCACTCGAGGCCCGAGATTGTCGACGAGATCGCCGAAGAAATTTCGTCCGTTGTGCAATCGATTCCACCGTTTCCGAAGAACCTCCAGAACCTGTTTCAGCTGATAGAGGATCCCGAGGTGGAGTTCTCCCTCCTGGCCGCCGAACTTGCCAAAGATCCTGCGTTGACCGCGGACCTGATTAAGTACATCAATTCCGCCCAAAATCGCGGCCACAAACGCATTGAAAACCTTGAGGAAGCCATCCGTATTGTGGGTACCCAAGGCCTCAAAGACCTCATGTATCCCTATGGGGCGCACAAGATTTTGGGAGAGTACCTGGCAAAACAGAAACAACTCTGGGCCAACGCCACCCAAGTCTCACGCTACGCCGTAGACTTAGCCAGGGATCTGCGGTTTGACCGCCACGAGAAGGGGCGAACCCAAATTGCCGGCCTGTTGTACAACCTTGGGCAAATTGTCATGACGTTCCTTTACCCCGAGCAGAGCCTGAATATCCTGGATTTTTGCCGAAAGAAGAAGCTCAGCATCGAGCTTTTTGACGAACTCACGCAATCGATCAATCCGGCTTCTCTGGGTGCGCTGATTGCTGAAAAGTGGAGGTTCCCCGACGACTTGGTTCAGCTCATCCGCCACCAAAGCCGGCCTTCAGGAGCTCCCGAACTTTTGCAAGGCGCAGCCTCCGCAGTCTACCTGGCCGCCAGCCTGCGATCAGTAGAACTCGGATTGCTCTGCTACGAACAAATTTCCGAGGAGTTCATTGCCCTGCTGGGCCTTGATCTAGAAAAAGTGCAGGAGACTCATGAACGGCTGAAAAGTTCGAATCCCGAAGAGGGTGAACAAGGCAAAGTTCTTCAATCCCACTAGGCTGCTGAGGGAACCCGGCCGCGGCTCAGCTTTCGAGGGCCTTGTCGGGATTGGTGACAATCTCTGTCACGCGCACACCGAAGTTCTCGTCGATGACCACGACTTCGCCCTTGGCGATCAGCTTATGGTTAACCAAGATGTCGACGGCTTCACCGGCCAGCTTGTCTAGCGCGATGATGGTGCCCTCTCCCATGGAAAGGATTTCCTTGATCTGCTTCTTGGCACGGCCGAGTTCGACTGTCACCTCCATGGTGACGTCCATCAGCAAGCTGATGTTTCCCTGTTCGCCATGCATGCCACCGGCGGTCAGGTGGGGCAACTGCACCCCTTGAACGGCCGGGTACATGCCCGGTCCCTGCCCATAGCCTGGAGGAGGATAGCCGCCCTGGGGGTAACCTTGAGGCGGATAGCCAGGGGGCGGGTAACCGCCCTGCATGCCCTGGGGCGGATACCCCTGGGGAGCGTAGCCGCCCTGAGGGGGATAGCCGCCTTGAGGAGGATACCCCGCGCCTCCCTGAGGAGCACCAAACTGCTGCATCGGCATGCCCTGGGGCTGCGAGGCACCGGCCCCAAAAGGATCGCCACCGGCCGCACTCGCATCGGTGCCTGAAATGGCTCTCAAGAAGTCGGCATCGAAGGACTCGACAATCTTGAACGAGTCCGAATCGGCCATCAGGGTCCAGGTTGCTGTGATCAGTTGCTCCGCCCCCGGCTGAATCATCGCTTTCACGGTCTTCTGCCCCGAAACGGGGCCTGGAGTAAAATCGCGTGTGGACTTGCGGCTCAGGGTGGTTACAAGACTCCCTGAAAGCATCGACGCCATCTCGGAAAGCGCGCCTATGCCCGTGTCGTTGAGTTCCACCTCGTCTTGCCCCATGATCGCGCCGGCAAGAATGGCGGCTTCAGCGGGATCAAGGTAGAAGGCATGGTCACCGCTCAGGTCACCCACAAAGTCGGCACGCAGTTCGACCGTTTCCTGACCAAAGGTGTCTAAAAGCCCTTCTTTGTCGACGAGGTCGAAAACAGGCGGGTTCAAGGTGATCTTCTTGCCACCGATCAACCCGGACAAGGAGTTGGTTAGGCCCGGGACAGCGTCCTTAAACAACGCCTTCAGGGAGGATTCTTCGCTGGAGGACAGGGCCTTCTTCGCCGTGGTCTTCGATCCGCCACCGGAACCGCCGCCCATGAGAAGAGCGTCGATCTCGTCCTGGGACAGGGTCAGGTCACTCATTTCATTCCTCTCCTTCCTCGGCCAACTCTTCAAAATCCATTTGCTGAATATCTTCCAGAACCTTGGTGATCTGAACAGAGACCCGGTTGCCCAAAAGCCCGGGCCTGCAGTGGAACTTCTTGCGATTGCCGATCGTGAAGACCAACGGGTCCTCAATGTTAGTGTTTGACAGACGGATGATGTCGCCGGGTTTGAGGCTCACGACATCACGCATCGGCAGATTGATCTTGCCGACTTCGGCGACCATGTTGACCGTAATGCTGGCCAACCGGTCCCGGATGGTATTCAGGTTTTCTGTGGTTCCGCCGCGCCGAACCGAAGAGTACCAGTACTGCGCCGAAAGTTTGCTGATGATGGGCTCGATGGTGAGGTAGGGAATACAAAAGTTCATCATCCCTTCCACATCGCCGAGTTTCGTTTCCAGCGTGACGAGCACCACCATTTCGGTCGGGGGAACGATCTGGGCAAATTGGGGATTCACCTCGATCTGTCCCAGACGGGGTCTCAGGTCGATGACCTGGCTCCAGGCTTCGCGCATATTGCCCAGAATACGCACGATGATTCCTTCCATGACGGACTGTTCGATTTCCGTAAGGTCTCGGGTGACCTTAACGGCCTCGCCAGGGCCGCCGAAAAGGCGGTCAATGATGCTGAAGGTGACCGCGGGGTCGATTTCCAGGATGGCCGATCCCTTCAAGGGGTCCATGTTGATGACAGCCAGGGTCGTCGGGTTGGGAATGGAGCGGATGAACTCTTCGTAGGTGAGCTGGTCGACCGAGGCGACGTGGACCTGAATCAGGGTTCGAAGCTGCGCCGACAGGCTTGTTGTCGTCAACCGAGCGAACGACTCGTGCATGGACGAAACAGTCCGGATCTGTTCTTTGGAGAACTTGTCCGGTCGCTTGAAGTCATAGATCTTGATCTTCTTCTGGTCGGTTACCTTGCTACTGACGTCTTCGGTTTCGATGTCGCCTGTGGAAATGGCCGTAAGGAGTTGGTCAATCTCGTCTTGAGAAAGGACTTCGGTCATTTCAGGCCTCCGAGCCTAGATGCTTTCGGCGATGATGAATTGAATGAATGCCACATCGCGGATTCGGCCTTCCTGGAGGATGTCGTTGATTTTCATCTTGATCTCCTCTTTGAACTCATCTTCCCTTTCTTTCATTTCTTTGCCGGTCTTGGTTCCGATCAAGCGCCGGATCAAGTCCTGCATTTGAGGAATACGCTGCGTCAACTCGGTGAAAATTCGCACATCGGTCTTGGAATCGTAGGCCAGCTGGATCTTGAGAATCACAGACCTGCCGGGATCGTCGGCCGTCGTCGCCCTGACGTCGGGTATGGAGGAAAACCATTCGTGCACGGGCGGCTTCAGATTATAGACCGGAGAGGCCTCGACGGTCTGCTGGCTGGGTTTGTCTCCCTGCATGAGCGAGAACACGATGACGGAAACCGTGGCCGAGAGAAGAATAGCTCCCAAAGCCCCGGCAACAATTTTTAAAATCAGAATAACGAATTCGGGAAGAGGGCCGCCTTTTTTTTTGCCGCTGTCGCCGTCCGCACCGTCTGAGGGACCCGCGTCGAGAACCTCGTCGTCAACTTCTTTTGCCATAGTAGTCTCCCAGGAACCCTTCTAATGAACATATCGGCGTTTGAATCCGTTTGTAAAGAGAAAGCAGCGAAAATGGGGCCGGATAGCCGGATCGGCCGGATGAACAGGTAGGAGGGTACCGCCAACGAATCCAACGAACCCGATGCGGAACGAAGTGAACGCCGTGTGATGTGGGCGACGGAGGTCGGGTTTTTGGCGAAGCCGAAAGGGAGCGACGCCCGGAAGCGTACTGGTAAGTACGCTGAGGATCGGAGCTTCCTTGAGGCGAAGCCAAAAGCCCGAGATCCTAGCCCTAGCCCGGGGGGTGGCGGAATAACAAAAGGGCGGCTGCCGCCGCCCTTTTTTATGGAGCCAGGGGGGCTGGAAGCCCCCCAAACTCTACGTTACCTCTTGAGCGTCAGGAGTTCCTGCAGCATCTGGTCGGCGGTCTGGATGGTGCGGGAGTTGGCCTGGAAACCGCGCTGGGTGACAATCATGTCGGTGAACGCGTCGGCGAGGTCAACGTTGGCCATTTCGAGAGCTCCGGCGACAACTTTTCCCTTCCCCGCGGTTCCCGATGCTCCAATGTTGGCGTCGCCCGAGTTGTTGGTCTTGATGTAGGTCGACTCGCCTGCCTTCTCCAGCCCACCGGGGTTGGTGAAGCTGGCCAGGGCGACTTGCCCCAGGATCCGGTTGGTCCCGTTGGAGTACACGCCTGTAATTTCACCGCTGGAGTCGATGCCGAAGCTTTCCAGGTAGCCCATGCCGTAGCCGTCCTGCCGGAACGACTTGTTGGAACTCTGATCGGCAAACTGGGTCGTGGAGTTGGTGTAGCTCCCCACGGTGCCCAGATTCAGATTGAGGGTCTGGGTGGCTCCTGGCTGTCCTGCGTTGGCGCCCTGCACCGTAAAGATTACCGGAACCGACAAGGCTCCTGTAGTTCTGGTCTGGCCTGTGCTGTCGGTCACCGAGGTCAAAGCCCCCAGGTTGTCAAACTTCACGGTGTAGGTGGTTCCCGCGGGAGGGGTACCGAAGCCGACACCCAGATTGTTGTTGAACGTGGTGTTCTCGGGGTCGATTTTTACGGTGGCCAGCCACTGGTTGGGCACAGTCGGGGCGTTGGGATCACGCTGGTAGGTGACGACCATGCGGTGGGTATTGCCGAAGCTGTCGTAGATAGTCTTGTCGACTTCCCAGGTTCCTTTAGCCAGATCCTCGGGAGATGCGTTGGCGCCCAGAAGGGGTGCGCGTTTGTCGAGGTTACAGGCAAAGTCGACGTTCTGAGTGGCTTTCGCCGGGTCCTTGCTACCAATGGGAATGGTCATCGCGCTTGTGTCGCCGGCGGTCTTGATGATGGGGGTTCCGTTCACCATCTGGGCCATCCAGCCCTGGACCTTCATGCCGTTTGCGGGGTTGACCAGGGTTCCGTTGGAGTCAAGACCGAAGGAACCCGCACGAGTGTACATTTCCTTGCCGCCATCCTTGAGAATGAAGAACCCGTTCCCCTGGACGGCGACATCGGTGTTCACTCCGGTACTCTGGAGGGACCCTTGGGTGAAGATGGTGTCCACCGAAGCGATGGTCATCCCCAAACCAATCTGTTTGGGATCGACACCGCCGACGTTCTCATTGGGCCGAGCGGCTCCCTGCATGGTCTGGCTGATCATATCCTGGAAATTCACGCGCCCCTTCTTGAAGCCTGTCGTGTTCACATTGGAGATGTTGTTGCCGATGACGTCCATCCTGGTCTGTTCGTTCTGCAGACCGGAAACACCGGAATAAAGAGATCTCATCATATTAGTTCACCTCCGCCGCGCTGATCTTCTGGACCGTGCTGAAATCGTAGTATTTGTCTCCCACCAAGACCTGGGGGAACTGACCTGGGGTCACGGCAGAAACCGTGCCCTTCACCGTCTGGTCGCCAATCTGGATCTCGACGGTCCGGCCAAGCGTCGAAACGGCCTGGCTGGCCGTGATCACACTGGAAACCTTGCCGAAACTGTTGGCCATGTTGGTCATCTGTTCCAGCGAGGAAAACTGGGCCATCTGGGCAATGAAGTCCTTGTCCTGCATCGGAGCCGAAGGGTCTTGGGTGGTCAGCTGAGTGATGAGAATTTTGAGAAAGTCGTCTTTGTCCATGTTTTGGCTGACGGCCTTTCCATGGTTGAGGGTCTTGTTGAAGGTGTTGACCTGCTGGCTGACCTTCGCCTGTTCCATAGGACTCATCTGGGTATTCAGGGTCATTGTGTCCATTTTCCTACCTCATGCCGTCAAATTGATCTGCCGGTCGTTCCACGAACCGATTCGGCCGGGTTGCCCCTCGGAAGAAACTGTCTGGGCCACCTGCCGTCCGTAGTCTTTGGCCTGGGGAGCCTGCCCAAACGCCGAGCCGCCATTCCCCGAACCCCTGTCGCCGCCCACCGAAACCTCGAGGCTCAAGTCGTTCCAGCCGCCGTCTCGGAAGGCCTGCAACAGGTTGTCCATGTTGGATTGAAAAACATCCTTCACACTTTGATTCTCGACAAAAATCCTGCCGTCTAAACTATTGTCCGAGAGATTCAGAGCGACCTTCACTTTTCCCAGCGATTCGGGGTACAGCGTCATCCGAATTTCACCGGCGTTTTGGTCTTTGAGGACGATGCGGGCCTGATCGACCATCTGGCCGTAGCCTCTTTCCACCAGGTACTGCTGAAAGCTCGCCGCGTCGCGCGGGGAGACCTGTGTGTTCTGCGCTTGAACGTCGAAGCTTCCTTGACCTTGGCCCTTGCCGGAAACGGTCTGGAAGGTGACTTGCACCTGTTCGGTCTTCGCCTCGCCGTCCTTGGACCGGGGAAGGATTTCGGCGGTGGAATTGACCGGCTGCTGGGCGGCGCCCTCGGCACCGGGCAGCTTGAGCTTGTCTTTCTCCTTGGACTCCGTGCGCCTGTCAACGACGAAGATCTTTTGTTTCTCTTCAGACTTCTCATGCCTTGACGAGGCGGCCTGCCCCGAAACGCCTGGACGTGTGGTCTCCAAAGACCCGGGATTCCAAGCGGCGACTTGGCCGCTAGAGGATACCGTGCGGCGCTCGTCCTTGAGGTTTTTGGCCTTCTCCGCGGTCGCCGTTTCGGCCTCGTTGGATTTTGTTGTTTTGGGGGCCATTTCTGGCTTGACGGGAATCTGGAGCCCGGCCATCGGTGTCGTGTCCGCCAATTCGTTCTTGACCTCGTGCGCGTTTTCTTTCTTGGAAGCCTTCGCCTTCTCCGGTACGTGCTCAGGGGTCTTCGTTTTGGCGGCGGGGGCTTTTTCGAAAGCCAGGTGACCTGGGGGGACCGCGGGCTTGGGTGCCGACTGTTCCAGAAGCACTTGGAACTTCGACTTTGTGACTGGCTCGTGGTGGTCGGTCCGAGAACCGGCCTTGGCCAGCGCGTGTCCCGACTTGGGTTGGGAAGCAACTGTGGAAGGGGGAGCGTGAGGAAGAACAGCGGTCATAACACCTCCGGTGCCGGACGGGCACCCGGTTGGGCGTCAGTCCGTTGGCTTGCGGGCCATTTTCCTTTGGATCGTTGCGGCCCGGTCGGCGGGCATTTGCGCAATCCAAGCGGAAACGATGGAACTCTGACCTTGGGCCTTGGCGTCCTGTTCGGTCACACGAAGCAGGTCGATCAGGTCCTGGTCGTCCAACTGAAGCAGAATCGGAACAGCCTTTGCCGGGGGCATACTGTTCAAATATCTCGAGTTCTGCACCAGGTTCGCCTTTCTATCGTCGGTCTGTTTTTGAATTTGGTTGAACGAATTCTCCCTGTCGTCTTGGGCCTTCTCGCGTTCGGCCAGGTTGTTCTGCTTCTGAAGGAGCTCGTCGTTCTGTTTCTTGAGATCGGCTTCCTGAAGGGCGAGGTCTTCTTTGTAGAGGGCCAGGGAATCTTCGCGTTTGACAAGGCGTTCGCGGTCAAGCAGAAGGGGATCCTCCGGATTGATCCGCCGGTCGGTCGGCGAGAATCCCATCGCTTTGAGCACCGGAAGCGCCATCTGACGTGTATCCATCAGGCCAAGAACGTCGAGCCACAACAGTCCCAGTCCGGCCAGGAGCAAGATCAAAAGAAGCAGGCCAAAAATCCGGCCGAGAACGTTTGCTTTTCGCCTAGACTTGGCCAAAGGGAACCTCCACGGGCCTCATTTTGCGGATAAAGACAGCTGTGTTCAAGTCGTCCAAAACCAGCGCCTCACGTTTCCTTTCGGCCTTCAAAAAGGTCTGAGACTGCCTCTCGGACAGTTTGGAAAGAACGTCGCGCCGCGTTCTTGTCTCTCGATAGACCTTGAGCAGGTCTTCGCGTTCTACCGTCAGCCGAGCCAGTTCCTGTTCTTTCTCCTTGATCTGTTTGCCCAAACGCAGGCCGAACAAGTCGTGGAACGCCAGAGCGTTGAGGTCCAGCCCGCCGCTTCCGCGTGAAAGAAAAGTTTCTCTGCGCTTCACCAACAGCGCCTCGATGGTCCGCTCGGCAGCCGTGCACTGTCCTGTCTTGGCAGCCAGCAGGAGTTCGGCTTGTTTTTCTTCCCAAATCCGAAGGTCAAGGATCTTCTGAAGTGTGAAGCGAAACCGTCGGGCCATCAGCTGACCACCTCATCGTCTTCGCTTCCCAAGCTGAGCCCCGCAATGGTCGCGGCACGTTTCAAGGTTTCCAGCCAGGGCGCCTTTTCATCCATTCCCTGAATCAGAAAATCCGTGATTTCCTTGAACTTCTTGATGGCCAGATCGATCTCAGGATTCGACCCGGGAGCGTAGGCGCCTGCGTTGATCAGGTCTTCGGCTTGAGTATAGACCGCCAGGTGCTTTCGAATAATGGTGAAGGCCTCGCGTGAGAGAGGACTTGTGATCTTGTTGGCCAGGCGGCTGACCGACCTCAGCACGTCGATGGCAGGATAGTGGGACTGGTCAGCCAACCGCCGGCTGAGAACCACGTGGCCGTCAAGGATGCCCCGCACGGCATCGGCAATTGGATCGTCCATATCGTCGCCATCGACGAGGATGGTGTAGAGCCCGGTGATGCTTCCGGTAGCCCCTGTTCCGGAACGTTCGAGCAGCTTAGGAAGCAGACTAAAGACGCTGGGTGTGTAGCCTTGCCGTGCGGGAGGCTCACCCACCGCCAAGCCGATTTCCCTTTGGGCGTAGGCAAAGCGAGTAACCGAGTCAAACAGGAGCATGACGTCTTTGCCCTGGTCGCGAAAATATTCCGCGATAGCCGTCGCGACGTACGCACCCCGAAGTCTTGCCATCGCCGGCGTGTTGGAAGTGCTGACCACGATGACCGATCGAGCCAGGCCCTCGGCTCCCAGTTCGTTTTCGATGAATTCCCGGACTTCCCGCCCGCGTTCGCCGATGAGCGCCACAACGTTGACGTCTGCATTGGTGTTCTTGGCGATCATGCCGAGTAAGGTGGACTTACCCACGCCTGATCCGGCAAAGATCCCGAGCCGCTGCCCCTTGCCCAGCGGAATCAAGGCGTCGATGGCCCTCACTCCTGTGGAAATCTTTTTGGTGATTCTCTGCCGGGTGAGCGCGTCGGGCGGCAAACTGACTGCAGGGTAGAAGACTCCCGAACCGATGTCGCCCTTTCCATCCACGGGATGACCCAATCCATCAAGGACTCTTCCCAAGAGGCGGTCGCTGACGGGAACCTTGAGGGTTTCCCCCAAAGCCTTCACCCGGCATCCGATCTCAAGGCCGGCAACTTCCTCAAACGGCATCAATTGCACCGTGCGATCGTGGAGACCGACAACCTCGGCCCAAACCCAATGGTCCTGCGATGAGAGCTGGATCTGACACAACTCTCCGACGACGGCCTGGGGCCCAAGACTCTCGATCATCAGCCCTTGGACTCGGGTCACCCGGCCGAAAAATTTCTGAGGATCCGTTTTGTCCACGGTCGTGACGTACTTGTCGAAAAGGCTGATCGTTTCCATCATGTGTTGGTCGGCGGTTGGGCGCCCTGAGTTTTTGACCGTATTGGCATGAGTTCGATGATCTTCTCTTCGATCTCGGTGAACTGGCTCGAGATCTTGGCGTCGATTTCGCCGAAGTCGGTTTCGACAACCGCACCGCCGAGGTCAACTGTCGAATCTTCCATCACGGTAATCGACTTCACGTTCTCGACCATGTTGAGGAATTCCTTGACGTGGTCGGAGGTCACCTTGAGGTCTTCCAGATTCACCCGTACGACCACGTCACCCCTGGTTTTCAATTTCCTCAAGGCTTGCAACACGTTGTTGATGACGACATTCCGCTGGTTCTCGCTGATGACCTTCACGACCTTCTTGGCAATCTGAAGGACCAGCTGCACAATCTGGGCCTCGGTACCTTCGATGATCTCCTGGCGTTTTTCAGTGATCTTGTCGAGGATGACATGAATGCGCCCCGAAAGCCGCTCGACCTCGGCCCGCCCTTCGGCCCAGCTTTCTTCGAATCCGGCCTTCTGACCTCTGGCCCGGGCCTCTTCCTCAACGATCGACAGTTTCTGGCGGGTTTCGCGGTCCAGCTGGGCCGCCTGTGTCTTGCCTTCTTCGACGATGCGCTGGGCCTCTTTCTCGGCTTCCACCCTCAACTGCAGGGAGTGTTCTTTCTCCTGTCGGACCAGGTCAAAAGCGGCCTGTTCAGCCTTTTTGAGGATGTCTTGTGTCTGGAGTTCTGCCTCCTGAATCAGCATGGCGCGGTCGTTTTCCCACTGAGCCTTGAAGGCTTCGGCCTCGCGCCTTAAGTCGTCGGCCGTGGGTCCGCGGTAGTCTCCCGACTCTTCAAGCACTTCGACCACGGCTGGCTGAAACTGGGCGGGCGCCTTGATATTGACGATCTCCGCCGGCTCGCTCTTGAACTCATAGGGCCTAAAGACATTTTTAGCCATGACGGGCACCTCGGTTCACGGGGAAAATCCTTCCTACAATCATACCAGGACGTCCTCTTCTCCCGAACGGGCGATAACCACTTCGCCGGCTTCCTCGAGCTTGCGGATGACCGCAACGATCTTTTGCTGGGCTTCTTCCACGTCTTTGCGGCGGGTCGGGCCCATGAACTCCATGTCTTCCTTCAAGAGGCTTGCGGCCCGCTTGGACATGTTGCGGAAGATCTTGTCCTGAACTTCGCTGTCGACGCTCTTGAGCGCCTTGGAAAGTTCCTGGGTATCGACCTCGCGGAGAACTTTCTGAATGGCCTTGTCGTCGAGCATGACGATGTCTTCGAACACGAACATCCGCTTCTTGATCTCTTCGGCCAACTCGGGGTCGTCTTCTTCAAGAGTCTCGATGATTTGCCGCTCGGTCGAGCGGTCAACCATGTTGAGGATGTCGACAATGGAATCGACACCGCCGGCGGCCGTGTAGTCTTCACTCGACAAGGTCGAGAGTTTCTTTTCGAGCACGCGTTCGACCTCACGCAGAACGTCAGGAGACGTTCGGTCCATCGTGGCGATGCGCTTGGCGACGTCCGACTGGATTTCCCCGGGAAGCTGGCTGAGGATGATCGAGGCCTTCTGCGGCTCAAGGTAGGCCAGGATCAAGGCAATGGTTTGGGGGTGTTCCTGCTGGATGAAGTTCATCAGGTGAGCAGGATCGGTGCGCCGGATAAAGTCAAAGGGCCGGGTCTGGAGGCTGCTGGTCAACCGGTTGATGATGTCAACGGCTTTCTGGTTGCCCAAGGATTTCTCGAGAAGTTCGCGCGCGTAGTCGATGCCGCCCGTGGTGATGAACTCCTGGGCCATCATGAGGTCTCGGAACTCCAGGAGGACCGAGTCCCGCATTTCCGGGTCGACGCTTTCGAGGCGGGCAATCTCAAAGGTCAGGGTCTCGATTTCGTCTTCGCGCAGATGCTTGAAAATCTCAGACGAAATCTCACTGCCGAGGGTGACCAGGAACACGGCCGCCTTCTGGCGACCGTTGAGGTCCATTTTTCCCGCGCCCTTCTTGCTCTTCGGTACTTTTTCGTCGTGCTCCGCAGTCTTCGCCTTAGCCATGGATCGCTCCCTGAAGAAGTCTGACCGAACCGCTCATGAGCCGCTCGGGAAGCCTTCCAACTCCCATTAATTTTATACCAGACAAAACGTTTTGAATCAGTAGGTTGACCATGCGGTCGGCCCTACGTAGCGCCGTTGAAACTCGCAAATCGATGAGTGCCGGGGGTATGGACTGGCGCCCAAACCCCTGGAGTTTCGCTGAAGAGAAACTCCTAGCATTGCAACTCACCAAAACGCTGGAGAACCATGAATGCCGGGGGTTTGAGCTGGCGCCCAAACCCCTGGAGTTTCGCCAAGGCGAAACATCCATGGCCACTTTGAGCCAATCTCGAAATACTTGAAAAGTCGTGAGAACCGTAGCGAGGAACCCTCCGGGCGAGACGTTTCCGTGCCGAGAAGCGGAGCGTACTGGAAGTACGTGAGCATTCGAGGTAGGAAACGGCGAAGATCCGAAGGGTCCGCAGTAGGTTATCACGGCTTTTCCTACTCTTCCGCCAGCCAGGTGCGGATGAGTTGTGCGACATCCGCCGGGTGCTCCCTGGCCATGTTGACGGCGGTTTCCTGAAGCTCGAGCCGCGCCCGTTCGGCCACAGACATCTCCACTTGCACGCCTTCGTCTTCGGCGCTCCGAAGCGCCGCTTCGCGCATGGCCTGGTGCTGCCGGGAAAGCTCTTCCTCGCGCAGGCGGCGGCGCCGTTCCATTTCGCGGCTGATCAGACGGAACACCAGGAACGCCGCCAGAACGACCACAAGGCCGACGATGATGACAAGCAGGGTGTTCTGAAGGTTCTTCTGGGCACGGAAATCGGCGTCTTCCTTTTCAAACTGAACGGTCCTGTCGAAGGGAATGTGTTCGACAGTCACGATGTCGCCGCGGGGGAATTCGTAGCCAACGGCAGCCTGAAGCACCGACTTGGCTTTCTGGAGCTCCTCGTTGGTGAGCGGATGGTAGGTCCGCTTGATCGAGCCGTTGGTCTCGGTGAGGGTTTCTCCTGTCTTGGGGTCGAAGTCTTTGGTCCAGATACCGTCAAGCGCTACGCCAATGGCTACCTTTTCTATGCGGATCGGACTCTTCTCGATCTTGCTCTTCTCTGTATTGACCACGTTGTTGGTGATCTCGGACTTGTCGGTGTAGCTTCCGACAAGATTGGACAGATCCTTGTAGGCGGGGGGTGTCTGCCCCTCCTGGCCGGCAGGCCCCTCGGGGTTGAACCCGGTTCCAGAGAAGGTCACGTCTTTCTTGGATTGACTGAGGACGATGGAGGGAACCACGACTGCCGCTTCGTGGGTGGTCGGGTTGGCGTCCTGCATGACAATGGGTTTGTGCTCTTCTTTGTCCATGGTCTGCGTGTCTGTATTGAGGGTCAGATCGAGCTTCACGATCTTGACCCTGTCGGTTTTGTAGATGCCTTGGAGAGCGCTGAGGATGGTGTCGGTGTATTGGGCCTCGAGCTTGCGCTTGAAGTCCATCTCCCGTTTGCCTAGTTCCAGGCGGTCCATTCCTGCCATGCCCGCAAAGTCATTGAGCTGGACGCCCGTCTGGTC
>CAYYUZ010000011.1:0-27381 GCA_964475005.1 uncultured Spirochaetales bacterium | reverse complement strand
GGCGGTCCATTCCTGCCATGCCCGCAAAGTCATTGAGCTGGACGCCCGTCTGGTCAGTCACGACGACGTTTTCGGCCTTGAGGCCTTCCACGGCAAACGTGATGAGTTTGACGATGCCTTCGATTTTTTTCCGGTTGCTGGCGATGTCGCTACCTGGTTTGGGGGTGATTCTTACCGAGGCGGTCGTCTGCTTTTGGTCTTCCTTAAAGAGCGTGTCCTGGGGAATCACAAGCTCGATGCTGACGGCGTCGATATCGTCAAGCGCCCCGATGTGCTGTTCCAGGGCCTTGGTGATCGCTCGCCGTTTGTTGATGTCGCGTTCGAAGTCGGTGATGGTCCAGCGCTCCACGTCGAACACTGCCCACGGGTCGACTCCCGAAGGGATCAAGTTCTCGCGGAACAAAATGGCCCGTGCGCGTTGGGCCGTCTTGAGGTCGCTCACGTAGACGTGGCCGTCTTCGCTTGAAGTGTAGGCAATGCCCTCTTGATCGAGCCGAGACGTGATCGCCAAAACGGCCTGCTGATCCTTGATGGGGCTTCCGATCAAAGCCACGCGGCTGGGTGAAGCCGAGAGGGTCATCATCAGAATGACCGCGGCGACGGTAGCGACTCCGACACCAATGAGCGTCAGGCGCTGGACCCAAGACCACTTTCCCCAAAGCGTCTTGACCTGCTCCAACAGTTTTTTGAAAAAATCCATTTCTCCCCTCCCGGTGAAATGCAGAAAGCCTTTATCTCATGTTGATGATGTCGCGGTAGGCCTGAAGCCCCCGTTCCACCACGTTCTTGGCGAGATTCAGGCTCATTTGCGCCTGGGCCCCGGCCAACGTGACATCGTGGGGATCCACGCTGTCGGGATTGGTGATCATCTTGGTGTACAGGTCCGATGCTTTGATCTGGTCGGCGTTGACGCCTTCCATGGCCGACATCAGCGCGTCCTGGAAGCTGTTCTTGTCTTTTCCTTCGTCGAGCGGCCCCATCTTCCCCGTGACGTCAAAATGCCTGGGGTCCGTGCGCAGCTGATCGATCTGACCGCCTTTGGCCGAAAGCGAACTCAGTAAATCCATACCTTACCTCCGGCCTATCGGCCAATTTCCAAGGCCTTGGTGAACATCGCCTTGGTTCCGTTGATGAGTGTGACGTTGGCCTCGTAGGCCCTCGAAGCGTCGATCATGTCGACCATTTCGTTGACGACATTGACGTTGGGCATCTCGACATAGCCGGTTTGCGGCCCGGTCTTGATGGCGTCGGGGTGCGTCGGGTCGTAGACCAGCCGCGGGGGCGCAGTGTCCTTCTCGACTTTATTGACCCGCACGCCCTTTCCGAGGCCGTTGTCGAGGCTTTCGGGAAGAAACGGACTTCGCCAGTACGGCTGACTCACGATGGGCCTGAAAATGACCCGACTACGCTGAAAGGGTCCGCCCTCGGCCGTCCGCGTGGTGCTGGCGTTGGCCAGGTTGTCTGAGATCACGTCGAGCCGAAGCTGTTGGGCCGAGAGGCCGCTGGAACTTGTGGCGATACCGCCGAAAAGACTCATGGATCATCCTCCCCTTACCGCTTCAACACAATGTTGAGCTGGTTGAATTCGTTGGCCGCCGCCTGGGCCATCAGGTTGTACATCATCTGGTTCTGTTCGGCTGACATCAGTTCCTCTTGCAGGTCGACGTTGTTTCCGTTGTTCTTCGACTGGGTCAAATAGTCCAGCTGGCGGACGGGTTTGACCTCTTGCCAGTTGGTCTTCTGGTCGAAACCAATGTGCCTCGGATCGCTGATGAAAGCCGCGGGCTGCACCGAGGTGTTTTCCGACTCGAGGGCGCGCTTAAGCTGTGCCTCAAAGTTGACGGTGCTGCGTTTGAAGTTCGGCGTGTCGGCGTTGGCAATGTTGTTGGCGATGACGTCGCGGCGAAGGCTGGCGACGTCCATGCCTCTTTGGAGGATCGCGATGGACTTTCCAAAATCAGTGTTCACAAACATGGAGGCACTCCTTGGTAACAGTTATCGGAGAAGTAGACAAAAAGTTGAGATTGGGGGCTCACAATATGAACCTCGCTAGGTCCTGATCGGCCACCACTGGTTTAAGACGCTCGTCGATATACTCGGGGGTGATGGTCACCTGCTGACCGCGGATTTCAGGGGCGGTGAAACTCAGCTCCTCAAGCAGAAGTTCCAGAACCGTGTGCAGCCGGCGGGCGCCGATGTTTTCGGTGGTGGTGTTCACCTCGAAGGCGTACGAGGCCAGCCTGTCGACAGCAGCGTCGGTGAAGATCACCTCCACTCCTTCGGTCCTCAACAGTTCTTTGTACTGAAGCAGCAGATTGTTCTTCGGCTGAGTGAGAATCCGGACAAAATCGGGATGGGTAAGGTCCTCCAGTTCCACCCGGATGGGGAACCGCCCCTGAAGCTCGGGGATCAGATCGCTGGGCTTACTCACGTGGAAGGCTCCTGCAGCGATGAAGAGAATGTGGCTTGTATCGATTGCTCCCCACTTGGTCGTGACCTTGCTTCCCTCGATGATGGGGAGGATGTCGCGTTGCACGCCTTCGCGGCTGATGTCGGCGCCGCCGCGGCCGTCGTTGCTTCGGCTGGCGATCTTGTCGATTTCGTCGATGAAGATGATTCCCATCGACTGGGCTCGGTCCCTAGCGATTTCCACCACTTGGTCCATATCGACAAGCTTGTCGAGTTCTTCCGCGTAGAGAATTTCGCGGGCCTGGCTGACGCTGACCGTCCGCTTTTTCTTCTTGCTACCGAAGATGTTTCCCAGGGCACCACCCAGGTTTTGGTCCATGTCTTCAAGGTTGGCCCCGCCGAGAATTTCGATGGCCGCGGAACCTCCCTTCGAGGAGGTCTGGATCTCGACCTTCTTCTCATCAAATTCGCCCTTCTGCAATTTTTCGCGGAACTTCTCGCGAGTCTCTGTTCCCGAGGTCTCGCCTTCTTTGCGGCTGCCGGGAAGCAGCAGATCGAGCAGAGCGTCTTCTGTGTGCGCCTCGGCCTCGGCGCGCAAGTTGGCTTGAAGCTCGGTCTTCACAAGGGCGATGGCCGTGGCCATCAGGTCGCGGATCATGGATTCCACATCGCGGCCCACGTAACCCACCTCGGTGTACTTGGTTGCCTCAACCTTGAGGAAAGGCGCCCCCGAAAGCTTGGAGAGCCTGCGGGCGATTTCGGTCTTTCCAACGCCTGTCGACCCGATCATGATGATGTTCTTCGGGTGGACTTCGTCGCGAAGTTCGGCCGAAAGCTGCTGCCGCCTGGTGCGGTTCCGAAGAGCGATGGCGACGGCCTTCTTCGCCTTGATTTGTCCGACAATGTACTTGTCGAGTTCTTCGACGATCTGGCGGGGAGTCATCTGGTCAAGTTGGAGCCGAACAGCTGCGCTCATTCGACCACCTCCACCGTCAGATTTCCGTTGGTGTAGATGCAGATATCTCCGGCGATTCTCAGCGACCGTTCGGCGATTTCCGGAGCCGTGAGCTGGGTGGCCTGCAAGAACGCTCTTGCGGCGGCGTAAGCGTAGCTTCCGCCTGACCCGATGGCCATACAGTCTTCGTGGGGCTCGATCACGTCACCGTTGCCGGAAAGCAAGTACAGTCCTGTCTTGTCGGCCACGAGCATCATGGCCTCGAGTCTCCGTAGGATCTTGTCGTTTCGCCAGTCCTTGGCGAGCTCAACAGCGGCTCGGCGAAGGTCTGTGGGAAACTGCCCAAGCTTGGCCTCAAATCTCTCAAGAAGAGTAAACGCGTCGGCGGTCGAGCCGGCAAACCCGGCGAGAACTTTTCCTCCGGCGATCCGCCTGACCTTCCGAGCGTCCCCCTTGATGATGGTGTTACCCAGGGTCACCTGACCGTCGCCGCACATCGCGGTCTTTCCGTCTTTTCTGACGGCCAGAATGGTTGTTCCGTGCATTGCAATCTCGCTCATCTTGCTTCCTTATCCATGCGGATGCGCGGCACGCATCACGTCTTTCAAACGGTCCATGCTCAGATGGGTGTACACCTGCGTGGTCTCCAGCCGGCTGTGGCCCAGAAGTTCCTGCACCACTCTGACGTCCATTCCCTCAGAGGAAAGATGGGTCGCAAAAGTGTGCCTCAGCGTGTGCGGAGTCGCGGCCTTGACCAGGCCGGCCCGAGCGGCCGCGCGTCCTACGATCTTCTGAACTCCCCGAACCCCGAGCCTTTGCCCCTTTGAGTTGAGAAGGAGGGCCTTGACGGCGTCGGCATCGGCCGCCTCAAGGCGTGACAATCGCGCAGGAAGGTAGGCCTCAAGCGCCTTTTTTGCCGAAGGCGTCAGAAACACGGTTCGGGTCTTGTTCCCCTTGCCCGTAACAGGAAAGCGCGTCTTACCCACAACGGTGCCCAGATCAAGGGCACACACTTCGCTGACGCGGCACCCTGTGCTGTAGAGGATCTCGAACAGGACCCGGTCCCTAAGAGGTTGAAACCCGTGGCCATCCTCGTCCAAAAGGGCCTGAATCTCTTTTTCGAAGAGGAAGACAGGCAGGCGACGCGGCGTCTTGAGGCTGTGGATACCGGCAAACGGATGGCTGAAAGCCCGGCCCGTCCGCAAAAGATAACGGTAGAAACCCCTCAGGCAGGAAAGGACGCGGTTGACCGATCTGGGGGACAAGCCGTCCCGGCCCAGACGGCGCAGGAAATCGCCGGCTTGCGCGGGGCTGGCCTCGGCGAGATGCCCTCCGCAATTGGCAAGGAAGGCCTCCCAGGAATCGAGGTCCCGACGGTAGGCGAGGCGAGTATGCTCCGAAAGACCGCGGACGGCCTCAAGATAGTCCAAGTATTCTTCCTTCATAGTCCCCCCAAAATCCCCAGCCTCACCATTCAAACTCGGGTTGGCCACCGGCCCTCCCGACAAACCCTTCGCGCCACATGTCCGTCACATCGTTCGCCCCGCTGATCACAGGCGCGCCCTGACGGGCCAAATTTCTGGTTCCCGCGCCTCGTTCTCCCGATAGCCCTGCGGCGTGAACCACTACGTCGCGGCCTTGATCGAGGGCAAAGTCGGCGGTGGCCAAGGCCCCCGAGCGCGCTGGCGCCTGAATCACCACCACGGTCCTGGAAAGACCGCTGATGATGCGGTTGCGCTCGATGAACCGGTAGCCGAACGCCGGTTCTCCAGGAGCGTATTCGCTGACCAGCGATCCGCCGCCAGACAAGATCCGCCGTGCCAAAGCTTCGTTGGACCGGGGAGAGACTTCATCAACCCCCTGGCCCAGTACGGCCACAGTCAACCCCTTTTCGGCGGCGCCCCGATGTGCCTGCCCGTCGATGCCTCGAGCCAGTCCGCTAACGACCACCGCCCCCGAAGCCGCCAAATCTCCGCCCAGTTCGTAAGCCGCCTTTTTGCAGCCTTCGTCGGGCAGTCTGGTTCCCACCACCGCCACCCAGGCCCGATCCAGAGCCAGGGTTCCTCCGCGGACCCAAAGTGCCCAGGGCGGATCGGCGATCTCGGCCAAGGCCGCGGGAAACGACGAACTTCCCCTCGGTAGCCACTGGAACTTGTCGCCTTCGAGCACCCGGAGGTCACCCTCCCACCGGCGCTTAAGCTCCGGCCACGACCAGCGGGCCCTCACCGACCGCCCGAGCCAAGTTTCCAGGTCGGCAGCCGAGACTCGCGACAAGTCATCCGGACTCGACAACCGTTCTCCCACCAACTCCTTTTCGGCGTTCCGGAGAAACTCCAGCCGCCCCAACAAAAGTCCCATGCGTATTTCCATACGGGCCCTGACGGACCCGCCGGAACTTACGCTTGCGAAAACCTCTCCCTGGGGTGGTAGAGCGAATGCTGCCGCTCCAACTCCCCTTGATCGACGTGCGTGTAGATCTGCGTCGTGTTGATACTCACATGGCCCAAGAGCTCCTGTACCGAACGCAGATCGGCTCCCCCTGCCAAAAGATGCGTTGCAAAGGAGTGGCGCAGGGTGTGGACTTTGCCTTCAAGGCCGGCGAGAACCGCGTACTGCTTGAAGTTCTTCCAGATGCCCTTGCGGCTCAGCTCGTCACCGCGGAAGTTCAGAAACACCGCCGTCTTGCTCCCTTTCACTAACCGGGGCCGACCCTCTTCAAGGTAGCGGCGCAGCCACATCAGGGCCTGACCGCCCAGGGGAATCAACCTCTCTTTGTCGCCCTTGCCGACCACGCAGACCAGCCCTTCGGCAAGGAACAGACGGTCGACAGCCAGAGAAACCGCCTCGCTGACGCGTAGCCCGGCGGAGTAGATGAGCTCGAACAAGGTTCTGTCGCGAAGGCCTTCGGGTTTTTCAAGCGGGATAGCCGCCAGTAGCGCCTCGACTTCGGCCAAGCTGAAGACCTCGGGGGTCTTGGGCGACAGTTTGGGGCTCTCCACCTGGTCCATAGGATTGTCTAGCCGCTCTCTGTGGAACACGAGGAACTCGAAGCAGTTGCGCAACACGCTAAGAATACGAGCGGAAGTTCGCGGACCCGCACCGCCGTCGCGCCGCTCTTGAAGGTATTCAATGATCTCAACCTGCCCGAGAGACTCCCAGGCCCAACCCCTCTGACGCCTCAAAGCGTCAAAAAAAGTGGCTTCCCGAACGTATTCTTCGACGGTCCTGGCCGAAAGTCCGCGTTGGTAGCGGAGGTAGGTCTCGTAGGAAGCCAAGGGGTCGGCGGAGTCACGCAGATCGATCATGAGGGTCCTCAGTTGCCTTGGCCCAGGCTGTAGCCTTGGCGCAGAATGGTGGGGATGTCGAGGTTCACGTCCTCAGACCTGGGTGACAACGTGGCCGAACGCAAGGGCAGGCGCGAGGGACGGGTCAGAGGCTCCGCACGGAAACCTCCCGAGAACAGATCCGAGACCTCGTCGGTCCGTGACCGAGCCGCTTCTTGGGTGATCTTGGTGTCGCGGTGCGCCACAGGCGAACGCGGACCGGGGCGAGACAGCACAGAGTCACTCGACTCGGCCAGCCGGACTTCTTCCTCCGACGCGGGGAAGCCGGCCGCGATGACGGTGACGCAAATCTCGTCGCGGAACCCCTCGTTGATCGCGTAGCCAAACTTGATGATCGCGTCTGGGCTGGCGTTCTGCGTGATAATCTCCATGATCTCTGTTAGCTCGGGAAGGCTGAAGTCGGGGCTGGCAATGACTGAGACCAAGATTCCTTGAGCGCCATCAATCGAGACCTCTTCCAAGAGGGGATTTTTGATGCTCATGGTCGCCGCATCGACGGCGCGGGTTTCGCCCGTGCCGCGTCCGATTCCCATCAGAACGACTCCCTTTCCCTCCATGACCGTCTTCACGTCGCCAAAATCGACGTTGACGAGACCTTCTCCCGTGATGATCTCGCTGATCCCCTGAACCCCCATGCGCAGCACATCGTCGGCCTTGAGGAAGGCCTCGTTGATCGGGGCCTGGGCCCCGGCAAGCGAAAGCAGCTTGTCGTTGGGAATCGAGATGATGGCGTCGACGGATTTCATGAGCTTTTCAATGCCTTCCTGGGCAAGCTTGGCCTTGCGGCTGCCTTCGAACCCGAACGGACGCGTCACCACGGCCACGGTGAGCGCCCCAAGCTCCTTGGCAACCCTGGCGACAATGGGGGCGGCACCAGTCCCCGTTCCTCCTCCCATTCCTGCGGTAACAAAGACCATGTCGGCACCTTCCAAAGAAGCCTTTAGGGCGTCCTTGTCCTCCTCGGCCGCCGCGGCGCCAACGTCGGGTTTGCCGCCTGCGCCCAAGCCCTTGGTGATGTTCTTCCCCAGCGGAACCTTGACGGGTGCCAAGCACCGGTTCAGCGCCTGACTGTCGGTGTTGGCCGCCAGAAAGTCGACGTCCCGGATCCCCGCTTCGATCATGCGGTTCACCGCGTTGCTTCCGCCGCCCCCCACGCCGATCACTTTGATCACCGTACGGCGGTGAGGTTCGTCGTCCACAATAGTAAAGTCGCTCATGTTCCCCTCCCTCTTTTTGTTTCCACCTGCAAAGCTCTTGTTCTCAGATAAAGTTCTGTTTGATGAACCGCCATACCCTGGTCCCCAGGCTCTCTCCCGGCGTTGCCGCGGCTCGGCGGACTGGCGGCGGCTCCCCAGGCTCGGCGCCTTTCGGTTCCGGATTCCTGGTGTCTTGCACCCTTTGCGGCGGCAGCTTGTCCTGTCCCCACAGGACCAACCCCACCGCGGCCGTGTATTCGGGTCTTTGCCAGGCCTCGCCGACACCGGGAATCCGAGTCGGCAGACCCATCCGTGCAGGCTTTCCGAAGACCTGCCCCGCGAGTTCCGTAACCCCTTCCAGATGCGACCCACCTCCGGTGAGCACAAGACCGGCACCCAACTGCTCCAACAGTCCGGTTTTCTGGACATCCTTGAAAATGAGTTCGAAGATCTCCTGTGTCCGCGCTTGAATAATCTGCGCCAACTGGCTCTTGAGCAGGGTAAACGCCGGCCTTGAGCCTACTTCCCGGACAATGACCTCGCCGTCCTGCGTCAGACCGGGAAGCCAGGTATGTCCGTAGCGCAACTTCAGGTGCTCGGCTTCGTCGTCGGGAATTTGAAGCACCTGGGCGATGTCCTTGGTGATCCTGTCGCTGCCCAGCGAGTAGACTTTCGAAAAATGCGGCGCGCCGTCAAAATAGAGCACCACATCGGAGGTTCCGGCACCCAGGTCGATCACCAGGACTCCGACGTCCTTTTCCTCGCCATGAAGAACCGTCCTGGCCGACGCCAAGGTGTCGAGAACGACTTCCGAAACGCCATAACCCGCAGCGCCCAGACCTTGAACCAAGTTTCGGCTCACGGCTTGGCTGCTGGTGATGATGTGAACTTCGGCCTCGAGCCGAATTCCCATCATGCCGACGGGATCCTTGATTCTTCGTGCTGCGTCGACGAGAAACTCCTGAGGCATGACATGCATGATCTCGCGGTCGGTGGGAATGACGACCGCCTTGGCCGCGTCGATAACGCGATCCACGTCCTGCTGGCCGATCTCAGCCTGGGCCGAAACGGCCACAACGCCGCGGGAGTTGATTCCTTCCACCGAGCCCCCGGCCACGCCAACGATAAGATTCTTGACCTTGTAAACTCCGCCTTCCGCCTCCTGAATGGCCTTGAGGACCCCTTTCATGGCGGCTTTCAAATTGACGATGACTCCGGAACGCACCCCCTCCGATGGAGCCGAACCCAAGCCCAGGACCCGGAAAGCGTTGTTGTCCAAGCCGCCGATGACACAGACGGTTTTTGAGGTTCCCAGGTCCAAACCAACCACCAAGGTTTCCATTCTCCTCAACTCTCCTTCGGTCTGAGCACGACAGGTGCCGCCCGAAAATCGATTTCTTTGGTCTTGCCGGTCCATCCCTGCCGCTGGACAAGATCCAGCAAGACGAACATCTGCTGGATCGTGGCTTGGTCCCAGCGGTCGCCCAGCACAATGCGCACTGGAATCGAGGCCGGATAGAACACCGCGTCAAAGGTGCCCCGGTCGTTGCGGCGCAGTTGGACCTCGCTGATCATGCGGAAAAGGCCCGGCGACGAACGGCGTAGATCCGACAGTCTTTGGAAGAAAGGCAAGACCTCGGGGGGAAACTGGCTTCCCGGCTTTAGGGATTCAAAAGCCACTCCCGAGATCACGGGCACGTCGAGTCCCTGGGCGTCTGTGCGGACGTCGAAAACGAATCCCTTGTCGTCGATGGAGAGGACGGCCCCGCCCACCAAGCCTACCGCCAGGGTTTGCCTGACCTTGAGGTCGATCGTGAGTGTGTCGGGGAACCGTTTTTCGACTTTGGCTGTCTTGACCCAGGGCAACGCCTCCAGTTTGGACTTCACGGCCGCCTCGTCGACAGAAAAGTAGTACTCGTGGTCCCGTAGCCCCAGGAGGCCGCCCAAATTGGCCTCTACATGGGGGTGATCGCCTGTAAAATTCAGCTTCGACAGGCGGAGGTTCGGTGCGGCCACCAAGTGAAAGGCCATTTCAAGCACAAGAAGTCCGCACAGGAGCGCGATCAAAATTTTCAGAGCAGGCCGCACCAAGGTCATGGGGCACCGCCTTGGCCGGAACCTCGAAAGAACACCGAGCTTGCCCAAGATACCCGGGTGTTCTGCTCGCTGGCCGGAGAATCTGGAACTCCCCGTGAAAGATTGACCAGAATCGCCCCCATGAGAAGGCTGATCACGACGGAAGACCCTCCGTAGCTGAAGAACGGCAGGGTGACGCCCGTGGCTGGCACGGCGCCAACGACAACTGCAGCGTTGATCAGCACCTGATAGACCAAGAAGGTTGTCACTCCCAGCCCGAGAATCTTCCGGAAGGGATCCGTCTGAACCAGACTTGCCTGGTACCCCCTCCAAGCCAAGAGACCAAACAAGACGAAAACAAGGGTCAATCCCCAGAAGCCGGTTTCTTCTCCTACCGACGCCAGGATGAAGTCGTTGTGGACCTCGGGAATTCCTCCGAGTTTGTGGGTACCCGCGCCGAAGCCAGTCCCGAAGAACCCTCCGGAAACCAAAGCGTCGCGGGCGGCAAGCGTCTGGAAACTGGCCCCGGAAGGGTCGCGGCTTGGCGAAAGGAAGGTCAGGATACGCTCAAGCCTGTAGGGCGCCGAGATCACCCCGAAAATCCCCAGGCCCACCGCGCAGCCGAGGACCGTCAGCCAGTACAACAGTTTCACGTCGGCCAAAAAGAACAGCACGAGGATGACGAAAAGGAGAAACATCGCCGTGGAATAGTCATTCTGGAACAGGGTTAGGATGACAAAGAAGAAGCTGACGGCAAACGGCGGCAGCAGAGAACGCCCCACATCGTTGAGCCGTCCTTCCTTTTTGGCGAACATTGACGCTAGGTAGAGGACAACGGTCAGCTTGGCCAGTTCGGAGGGCTGGAAAGAAACACCGAACTTCACGATCCAGCGGCGCGCGCCATAAATTTCTCCCACGTCCCAAACGGGCAAGAACACCGCCAGCATCAAAACGGCACTGACGGCCAAAAACCAGGGAACCATCTTGCGCAGCACGTCGAGATCAAGCCTCGACAAGAACCAAGCACCGACCGCGCCGATCGACAGTAGGAACAATTGCTTCTGCAGAAAATAATAGGGCGAGCCAGACAGTCGCTCGGCTTTGAAATACGACGCCGAAAAGAGCGCAGCGGCCCCCAGCCCTACCAAGAGAACCAGAACCGTCAGCAAAATGAGATCGGTCTTTTCGCCCCGAACCTTCTCGGGGAGGAACGTCGTACCCATTGTCCTCTCCTTACTGCAACTTGAGGGTCGAGAGACCCAGGATCGCGAACAGGCCGCCAAGGAGCCAAAACCGCGTTACCACTTTGGTTTCGGCCCAACCAGAGAGCTCAAAATGATGGTGGATGGGAGCCATCCGGAACACCCGCTTCTTTGTGCGTTTGTACCAGAAGACCTGAATCATCACCGAAAGCGTTTCCATCACGAAGACACCGCCCAGAATGGTGAGCAGAAGCTCCTTCTTGAGCAAAACCGAAATCAGACCGAACAGACCGCCGAGGGCCAACGAACCTGTGTCGCCCATGAAGACCTCGGCGGGGTGGCCGTTGAACCACAAAAAGCCCACCGCGGCGCCAACCAGAGCCAGACAGAAGATGGCCAGCTCGCCTCCCCATGGATTGAAAGGAATCTGAAGATAAGTGGCATAGTCGAGGCGGCCGGAAACGTAGGCCAAGGCTGCCAGCGCCAAGCCCACGAGAATGACAAGCCCCGTGGCCAGACCGTCGAGACCGTCGGTAACGTTGACCGCGTTTGACCACCCGATCATCAGAAAGATCCCGAAGGGGATCATCAGGAGCCTCAGGTTAAACCAGGGTGTCTTGAAAAAAGGCACATACAGATTGGAGTCGTAACCGGGGAGAAAGGAGACCCAGACCATGCAGGCGGTGGCGACGACAAACTGGCCGGCGACCTTGAACCATGCGGGCAGTCCTTTGGTATTTCGGGCCACGACCTTGAGGAAGTCGTCCACAAACCCGATGCCACCGAAGCCAAACAGAGCCGTCAGAAGTACCCAAGTCACTGGGTGCGTCAGGTCCATCCACAGCAGGGCCGCGGCACCGATGCCGAAGATCATCAGCAATCCGCCCATGGTCGGTGTGCCGGTCTTGGCCAAATGACTCTGAGGTCCGTCCTGACGGACCGACTGCCCCGCCTTCAGTGCTCGGAGCCGGGCGATTAGCCAGGGACCAACCAGAAAGGCGATCAGCAGGGCCGTGACCGCCGCGTAGGCCCCCCGCACTGTGATGTACTTGAGGACATTCAGCGCGGAGAAGTGACCAACCAGCGGGTAGAGAAGGTTATAGAACACGACCAGCCTCCTGAGGGGCGTACCAAAGTTCTTTCAGGCGTTCGAGTTGATTGCTGCGGGATCCCTTGAGCGCAACGAAGTCGCCAGGGTGAACATAGTCCTTCAAAAGGAGTTGCAGATCATCAAAGTCGGCCGTCCATGCAAGATGTCCTCCAAAGTGGCCTTCCATACAAGCCTGGTACGACACCTCGGCTTCGAGACCGAAGAAAAAGATGGCGTCGACCGGCAGCTTTGCGGCTTCGCTTCCAAGCCTGAGGTGCAATGAGACCGCTTCGGTACCGAGTTCCTTCATGCTGCCAAGAACCAGAATGGTCCTTCCGGCGGTTTTCAAACCTCGAATCAGGCCAAAAAGTCCCAACATCGAGTCCAAATTCGCATTGTAGCAGTCCATCAGGAGATCGACGGAGCCGTGGACCACCTGTCCGCGTCCGAACCCCGCCTCGACGGAAGCCAGGGCCGAACCGCAGCGTTTGGCATCCAGCCCCAGAGCTTCAACGGCCGTCAGCACCGCCAAGGCATTGTCCACATGGTGAATTCCCGGAAGAGACAGCCGAAACCTCGTTCCCTTCCACTCGAATTCGCTCCCCTCCAGTCCGTGATCCGCGACCAAACGAAAACCGGGCTGGTGCCGGCCAAAGAGCCTCACAGTCCCTTCAAACCCCTCAGCCAGGACGGGCAAGAACCGGTCATCTGCTGGGAGCACAGCCAGCGCCACTGCTCCGCTCCGTGAAAAGATTTTCTTTTTTTCAAGGGCAATCTCTTGCTGGCTGCCGATAATCCCGATATGGGCGGTCCCTACGTTTGTCACCAACGACAGCAAAGGACGAACAATCGCCGCCAGCGAGTCCATTTCCCCCCGGTGGTTGATGCCCATCTCAAAGACCGCAAACTGATGCCCTTTTCCCATCGCCAACGCCATAAGAGGGAGGCCGATCTCCGAGTTGAAATTCCCCTCGGACCAGTAGGTGGAACCAAAGACGGAAAGACAGGCCGCCAGCATTTCCTTTGTCGTTGTCTTGCCGTTGCTTCCTGTCACACCGATTCGTATCGTGGATGGATAGGAGTCCAGGTGGGCGGCCGCAAAAGCCGATAGGGCTTCCAAGACGTCGGTAACGATCACGACGGCAAAATCTCCTGGAACTTGTTTCTCGATCGACGGCCATTCCTGGGCAGCACAGAACGACGCCATGGCGCCCGATCTCCAGGCGGCCTGAATGAACCGATGCCCATCTGTGTTGTCTCCCTTCAAAGGGACAAACATTGCCTTGACGGAAACCTTCCGGGAATCAATGCAGAACGTCTCAACCGAGCCGAGAACCGACAGGTTCCCCTCAAATCTTGCGGCTGGAAGAACTTCCTGCCAGCGTTCCAAACTCCAGCTCACTTGGTTTCTCCACTTCTTCCTGAAGTCTGGAAGCGAACCTTGACAGTTTTGTCGGCGCCAACCGGCAGCAGCCCTGGATCCTTCTCGGCCAAGGTTTCAATCCGTTGAGGAGAACCCAGAACTGTCACGCCAGCGAGCGCCTTCTTGTTCTTCTCAACCCACTCTGCCTGCTGCCGTTCCTTGAGGGCGACCTCACGCTGAACGTCCTGGTACTGAATCGCCTGAACGACGACTCCCATGAGAAAAATGGGAAGAGTTGCGGCTCCAATCAACAGCCATTTTCGGTTCATTCTTCCCTCCTCGACTCCCTCAGTTTCTTGATCGCCCGCAACTTGGCGCTCCGTGACGGCGGATTGACCGCCACTTCTTCTTCCCCGGCCACTTTGGGGTGCCGGGTCAGATCTTTCGCCAGAGGCCGTCCGCCGCATTGGCAGCGCGCCACCTCGGGCCCGCAGATGCAGTCTTTCGACTGCTCCCGGAAAAAAGTCTTCACCGCCCTGTCCTCCAAGGAGTGAAAGGTGATGACGCAGAACCTGCCGCCGGGTTCCAGCACTTGGAACGCCGAGCGCAGCACTCTTTCCAAACGGTCAAGTTCGCCGTTGACAGCGATTCGAAGCGCTTGAAAGGTCTTGGTCGCGGGGTGAATCCGGCCATGGCGGGCGGCAGGGGGAACGGCCTCCCAGATCCGATCGGCCAGTTGCTTGGCCGTTTCGATCCGTTCCCCCTTGCGGGCCTCCACCAGTTTTCTGGCAATCCTCCGCGACATTGACTCTTCCCCGTAGGTCCAAATCACCCGAGCCAACTCTTCCTCCGACCAGGAGTTCACCGCATCGGAGGCGCTTTGCCCTGCCGTCGGGTCCAGTCTCATGTCCAGAGGCTCCTCGCCCCGAAACGAGAACCCCCGCCCGCTTTCTTCGTAGTGGTAGACCGAAATCCCCAAGTCGAGCAAAACGACTTGCGGACGTTCTTCGCTTCCCCAAGCGCCGAACACCTCGTCGAACCACCCATGAACAAAGCGCACCCGGTCACCGAACCGGGCCAGTCGGGACTGAGCCTTGCTTTGGATCTCTCGATCCGCGTCAAGACAGATCAGCCGGCAACCCGGACTGCGCTCCAGAAACAGTTCGCTGTGACCGCCTTCCCCTGTAGTCCCGTCAACCACAAGTTCTGATCCGACGGCCGCCAAGGCCAGAACTTCTTCGGGCATCACAGGCCGATGGCGGATTTCCACGGCTATTCCTTCGGCCAGGAAACTTTCATTTCCCCAACGAGCGCCCCGATGTTTTCATCGATCAGCTTCTGATTGGCCATGTAGGCTTCCTCGTCCCAAATCTCCAGATAGTTGCGGACGCCGACGACCACGCAATCCTTGCTGAGTCCCGCGTGCTCGCGGAGCAAGGCGGAAATCCCGATCCGGCCGGCTTTGTCCACATCGAGTTCCATCGCGCTGCCGATGATGCGGCGCTGAACCATCAAGTCACGGGGATTCAGCATGTCCATCGACTCCTGAATCGTTTTCGAAAAGACCTCCCACTTGGGAACGGTAAAAAGCCGGAGGCACCGATCGATGCTTCGGGTCAGAATCACGGTATCACCCGCAATTTCGGCCCGGAGTTTCGTCGGAATCAACATGCGGCCCTTTTCGTCCAAGGCCGCCCTGAACTCCCCCGTCATCATCCTTTTTTACCACTTTTCCCTAAATTTTCCCACTTTTTCCCACCCCCCCATCATCATAGACACAGAAAATTCCCTGTCAACCGAATTGAGTGGACCAAAAAAAGGAAAATAACGTGGAATTTCTGTCGACTGCTACACGGGCGTTGGGCTTTTGACGAAGAAAAGCCCAGCACAACGCCAATCAGAGGAATAAATCGAGGGATTGGAGGGATTTAGCGAGAACGAGGCAGGGTCAGTTCCGACGCTGGAAGACCTTGTAGTCGAGGTCGGGGAACAGGTTGTTCCTTTTTTCAAGCGTGGTGAGCCATTCGGTGTCCATCGTGTTCGACGACAGCGACTCGTAGATCCTTGTGAAGTTGGCGATGTGTTCCTTGACCCGCCGTTCAGCGTACCCAACGGTGGTCCCGGATTTGATGATCAGGGGCCAGTCGGAGGCCTGGGAAAGCAAGACCTCGCGCGCCGCCTGGTTCAAAGCCCTCTGCTTTCGACCCTGAACGTCGGGGAAACGCCCCACAAGCTCGACCATGCGGTCAACGGCCTTGAACGTGTGCCGGTAGATCCAGTCGTTGGAACCGTCGAGCCAGGCTTCCGCGTAGCCTCCAGCGGACCACGAACTGAAGGCCATTTCCGTGCGCTGGAACTGTGCCTCATCGACCAGAAAATCTGACGGGAGCACCAGGTTGACTCCCGTCGCTGGCGACGCCACCTGCCGGAAGAAAGCGTCAAGCCACATCACGCCCTCGAACCACCAGTGACCAAAAAGCTCAGCGTCGAAGGGGCACACCAAAAGCGGCACCCCCTCGAATCCGGCATCGGCGATCCTTCCAGCGTGCAACCCGCGGTTGTAGAGAAAGTTCCGGACGTGCTCGCTCACTCGCGCCTTGGCCTTGTCAGGGTCGTAGAGCACCTTCTGGTCGGTAGGCCCCGTGACCGCGTGGTACTTGAACCCCGTCGCAAGCCTGTCGTCAGTCCCCGGCATGTACGGCCTGAGGTAGTTCAGGTCGAGGTCGAACCCAATATCGCGGTAGAAGTCCCGGTAGACGGGGTCCGCAGGATAGCCGCGGTCGGGAGACCACAGGGCGTTTGTCGATTCCATGTCTCGGGGAAACGCGAGCACGCCGCCGGGAAGCGATAGCGGGGCAAAGATTCCTGACTTGGGAAAGTCTTTGGCGTTCAGGACAGCGTGGGCAGGCGCGAAAAAGTACTCAAACTTATGCTGCTTCAAGTCGCGCTCAAGACCGGGAAAATAGGCGCATTCGGGAAGCCAGAGGCCTTTGGACGGCCGTCCAAAAAGACGGGTGTGAGTCTCCGAAGCGATCTGCAGTTGGGCCTCAATGGCCTCGGGGTGATTCTGGTACAGGGGAAGAAACGCGTGGGTCGCCGCGCTGGTGATGATCTCCAGGTGCCCTTTCTTCTGGAAGTAGGAAAAACCCCGCAGAATGTTCCCCTGGTAGACCTCGTTGAAATCGCCTTGATTGTGAAGGTGGAGCTGACGGTAAAGCCGCGCGGTCTTGTTGGAAGGCCCTCCTTCCGTACGAACCAACTCCCGCTCGGCCAGCTCAAGCTGAAGGTCGAGGTACTGACGGTACCGCTCTTGCAGCAAAGGGTCGGTTAACATCGAGGCAAGGGTCGGGGAGAAGCTCATTGTCAGCCGGAACGGAATCCCGTCTTCTTCAAGCTGATGAAACACCCTCAAAAGCGGGAGGTAGGTTTCCGAGAGGGCTTCAAACAGCCAGCGCTCTTCGAGAAACACCGGATACTCAGGATGCCTGACGAAGGGCAAATGCGCGTTCAAAACCAAGGCGAGGTCAAGTCGGCTCATTCAACAACTTCCTGGAAAACAGTATCGTCCCAGCCACCTATCCGGTGAGGATAGCCCAAAGCTACCGCCTCGCTTTTTTCCTTGACAGTTTCGCACAGGGCCGAGCCTGAAACTTCCAGCAGCCTGACCTGGGCATCGGTCAAGCCTGGCCGGTCTTTCGGGTCGTCGGGAAGTTCGGGAGGAGCCAAGAGCATCCGCGATTTCGACAACATTTTGCTGTCGTGGTCGGTCTGAGCATGGAGTTCAAGCAAGTACCAACGGCCGGGGGTCGGGAGATGCAGATAGCGGCTTCCAGAACTTTCGGTGATGGGAATCGGAAAGAACGTCAGGCACTCGGTGGAAGGAGAGGCAAATTCGAGAACCCTCAAAGCCAACCCCCGAAACGACGAGCTTTGGCTCCAAGTATCGAGGTCCTTCTTTCGGACCTCCCAAAGGACGAGCGCCCACGAAGGGTCTCTCAAGACCAGATTAACTGTGTTGTCGTCGTATGAGGCGGGAAGAACGGGCTCTTGCGTGAAGGACGGAGAAGCCGGGTGCGGCGGAAGGGATTCAAATTTGGTCTGTTCGATCTTCAGGATCAGGTTTTGGAGGTTCTCACGTTCGCGGCGGTCCTCATCGTAGGCTTCAAGAAGTTCTTCGACCAACTCTTCCGGGGAAATCTCGGGGTCAACGGAAAGATTTTCTTTCCGGGACAAATCGAGAAGCACGGTCATTGGCAGGCCTTCCAGTCGTTCCCTGGTCATTTCCCCCCCTTCCCTTGAAGACCTAGGGTAGGAAAAATCGCCTTTCGGTGTCAAGGGCCTCGACTTTACAAGCTGTGTTCCAACAACGATAGTGGAGGGATGAATCCGAGTTGTGTGTTGACCGGCCATTTCATCTCTCCCCCTGGGCAAGACCCCTGGACAGGGTTGCGTTACGACTACAGCCCCGCCGAAAGCTTTCATCAGCAGTGGATTCATTGGAACCGCTCGTGCTACGGCGCCAACTCCGCGTCGCGGATACTGACTCCCGAGGGACGCATCCGCGACATCGTCAACAACTACAGGTATTTGAACTTCAGTATCGCCCCGGCTCTGCTTGAAGAATTGGCCAAAACGAGTCCCAATGTGTACAGGCGGATCAAGGAAGCCGACGGTGAAAGCCTCGCGCGCTGGGGCCATGGCAACGCGATGGCCAGACCCTGGACCGAGGCCATCCTTCCCTTACTGTCTGGGGAGCGGGCGGCCCTTCAGATTGACTGGGGACTCGAGGCTTTTGAACACCATTTTGGTCGCCCTGCCGAGGGATTTTGTCTTCCCCATGATGCCGTCAGCCCCCCAGTGCTCGACTTGCTGATCGAACGGAAGCTGTCCTTCGTGTTGCTTTCACCCCGGCAGGCGGAGGGAGTCATGCCCCTCGGGGCCGGGTCGTGGACCTCGCTGGGAGACTCCCCGGCACCCGGCGACCGCCCGTTTCGGATCGACAGGCCTGAGGGGAGCCTCGCGGTATTCTTTCCCGATGAACGCCTCTCCCGAGGTCTGGTATCCGAGCACCTGCTCAGGGATTCGGCGCTCCTTGAGGCGGCCGTCCGGCAGTCACTTGTGTCGACAGGATTCATCAACTTGGCGGCGCGGGGAGAAACTTTTGGTCTCGACGAGCCGTTTGCCGACATGTGTCTGGCGGCTTTCTGGGAGAAACTCGGAGGAACCTCGCCCGTGGTTTGTACAAACTACGGTTCGTTTCTCGAGCACAATCCACCCAAAGAGCTGGTCAAGCTCAAGAAAGGAGAGGACGAAGAAGGCACCTCGGCAGAGTGCCCGCATGGAGTCGGCCGTTGGCACCTTGAATGCGGCTGCCGCTCGTCTGGCGGTCATCAAAAGTGGAAGGAACCGCTTTGGAACCTGTTAAGCGTCTGGCAGAATCGCCTTTCGACAGAGGCCGAGGCCTCGGCGTCCGAGTTGGGTGTTGAGCCGCACGCGCTTCACCGCCGCCTCCCAGATCTTCTCTTGGGCAAGCAGGAGCCGCGGCTCTGGGCCGCGAAACTCTTGCGAGCTCCCGACCCGGCAGCCGAAAACCGGCTCCTTAGGGCTGCCCGGGGCTTTGCTTGGGCCCAGGGCTTCCTCCAAGCCGCACTTTGGCACGGGGACGACCCCACAACACCCGAAGCCAGGGGAGCCCTCCTGACCGTGCTGAGGGCCTTTGACTTTTTTGAGGCCTTGTCCTTCAACGACTTGATGACGGCGTTGGGCACTATCGCCATCAACGGCGGACGCACCCTAGACAGCTTGGTAGCGAAGGAACTGCTCCGGCGCCGGCACGACCTTAGGTTTGTCGCGGCCCTTCTCCTTCTTGACCGCCTCCTTCGACCCCGCGCGCGGTACGAAGACAGTTTGGGACCACTTCTTGTAAAGAATTTTTCGCGCAGTCGCCACGAGATTGACGAGGAGGTCTTTCGCTACACCGGGTTGATTCAGCTTCACGATGGCGAAGCCGATCAAGACGTCGAGTTTGAGTACCTGCTTCTAGAGGACCATCGCGAGGGAGTCAGCCTGTACCTCAAAGAGAGCGACCGCGTGGGAAAACCCGAAGCTTTCGACTTGGAACAGCTTCCCATCGGTGACCGGATGGAAATTGTCGCCCTGATGGGGAACGACCTGGAAACCAACCTTGCCAGCGAAACCCAATCGATCTTCCCCCTCCTGCGCAAATCACTGGTGTACGCCCGGCTGCTCGATGTTCCTCCACTTCCCATGGCGCGCTCGCTGATGGAGCTGGCGGTGACACGGAAGATTTTGGGGTTGACCGAAAGCGCCGAAGTCCCGGCGCCCGAGATCCTTCAGGCTTTGGAGGAGGAACTGACCTTTGCTAGAGATTTTTCTTTGACTCTCGACAACGAAAGGTTGAACGGACGGTTCTCGCGCTGGCTCGCCCAGGCCATGGGCCAGCCGGACAACTTCACCTCCGAAGAAGTGGTCAAAGCTGTCGAAACTCTGCTGGAATCCCTGGGCCGCTGGGGATTTCATCCCGAGCTCACGGTCGCCCAAGCGCTGGTGTTTGAAGCCCTTCGGGACAAGGCGCCGCGGCTGCTCGTCGCCCTTGAGTCTGGCCGCATCGAAGCGCTGCAGGAGCTGAAGCGCCTGATCCGGTTGGGAACGCTCCTGTGGATCGACACCTCGTCGGTGAAGAACCGCGTCTTGGAACTCTAGGAGCCTGCCAGGCTCTTAGCGCGTCCCCAGAATACGGAAGGTTTTGCCGGCCTGATTTCCTTGGAAGTCCTTCACGATGATTTCAAGGATGTTAGTGCCCTGGTTGAAAAACACCTGCCCCAAGTTCCACTCTTGGTCCTGAACCAAGACGTCGTCCAGCAAGACTCCCATTCCCTTCAGTTGCCATCGGCCGCCCTTTTCCTGAAAGGAATCCAGGTTGGTGTTAAAGACCTCGCTTCCGTTGAGGTAGGCTTCAACGGCGTACACCCCACGCTGGCTTTCAACACCTTTTTCCTTGCCGACAGCCGGAATAAAGGTCACCGGATCAGAGACCAGAACATGAATCTTCCAGTAGCCGACGGCCAGACTTCCGCGGCCGAAGAGCGAAACCGCTTCGGGGTGCCCTTCGGGATACGCCGTCACATCGTAGATCAGCGGAACCTTTCCGTCGGTCAGGGCCGGGAAGACCAGCAAAGGATTCACCAATTCACCCAACTGCTGGTCAAAAACGAACACCCGGTGCCTGGAATCACTGACCCCAGGCTGAACTTCTGCCTCCCCTAGGGGTTCCCCTTGCCGGTAGGAACGCTTGTCAGCGAATGCCGAAGGAGTGATGCGCGAGACAACAGTCCGCAGATTGTTATCGTGAGCCAAAGCTACAAAACCGCCCAAACCCGACGGAAGGTTCTGCACCGTCTGTGTGTCTGGACGAAAGACAAACAAGACGTCACCATTCTCCGGTGCCGTCAACGTCGGAGAAAGAGTCTGAATCTCAAGGCCTGGAAGGACGACCCCGGCGGTTCGCTGGCCGAAGGTCCGTGTCACCCGGACATCCGGGGCGGGCCAATCGTAGGCCCAGGCGGCCGAAGCTGAAACCAAAATCCAAAGGTAAAACAAACGCTTCTTCATTGGACTCGAACCTCCAGCCTGAGCAGAGTTTGGTCGACACCGAGGAACAGAAAGTTCCCTTGTCGCTGAAGCAGGGTTTCCTGAGAAGTGAATGGGAGCTTGAGTACCGATGCCCCGTCCTGGGTGGCGACCCGGAGCTCGGTTCTTTCCCGTTCTCTCTGGACAAAGGCGACAAGCCGGCCTCCAGGAAGAGACTCGAGCGCAATCGGGTTTCCTTGGGTAGGCACAACCACTTCACGGTCCGGACTTCTTGGATCAAGAAAGGCCAGACCGTTCTCGGTCTCGTAGTAGGCGAGTGTTCCCCCGTTCAAGAAACCCAACGGAGTCGGCCAGGGCCGACTTTCTTTCAAGGGTTTGTGGAAGACGGGGCGGAACTCGGAACCTCCCCTTTCCAGGACAAGAAACCGTTTGGGACTGACGCCTGCCAGGACTAAGATGGAGCTGTCTTGGGGGGCTACGCTCACGTTGTAGATCACCGGCAGCCGGCTGCCCCCCGGCTGAAAGCCTCCCACCGATTCGCCCTTGGTCCCAAAAACCTGAACCTTGCCGTCAAGAGTACCCACAACGGTCAATCTCGGCGAAGCATCGAGGGCAGTCACCAGGCTTGAAAAATGCTTGCTCCAAAGTATCTTGCCCTGGGGACCATAGGCCTTCAACCCAAGACGGTTCTCCTCGAACGTGAAAAGCCGGCCTTTGGCCCAATAGGGGTACTGCTCTCCGGGAAGAACGAACTCAACGCCCTGGGTTCCTTCCACGGTCACCTGCCCTTTGGAGGCATCGTACCAGGCGACGTGTTCCGCCCATGTGGTTGACTGCACCCGTTTGGGCTGGACGCGCTCGATCTGGCCGTCCCCTCCCCAATAGCCTTCCCAGTTTCCGAGAATGAAAAAGGAACCTCCCGGGCTGAGGCGGTCGCTTTTGGTCTCCGAGAGTACTTTGGCCTCGCTGGGAACCAATGTCAGTTCCGGAAGCAGAGCCCGAGGAAAAAGGAAAAGGTAGAAAAAAACAAAGAATACCGCAACCGAACTGTAGATAATGCCGGCTTTCCGGTCGCGAGAGGAGGATTCTTGTAGGAGACCCATGGACGCAGGATACTGGACCGACTTCCTGGTGTCAATGAAAGCAATTCAGACCCCAGCCCCTTATTGCTTGTCGGCGATGTCCTTGCGCTTCAAGTCGTTGTCGAGTTTCTGCTGCCAGATATCCATTTTCTTCTTGATATTCTCGGCGTCTTGTGCCCGGTTTATGCTCAACGCCAAATAGCGCAGGGCTCCAAGGTACTTGATGGCGAGACGAAAATCGTCGTAGCGGAGAGACGACAGCTCGTACTTTTCGCGGTACCGGTTCGCCGCCTGATCGAGAAGTCTTCGCGCCAGGGTCAGGTGCGCCATCTTGGTGTCGTAACCTTCAGCGTTGGGATCCATGTCTTGAAACAGCGTCTTGAGGTTGATGAGGTTCTTGACCACCGAGGCGAAGCGCCCCTCCAACTCCACGAAGGCCCATTTCCACTTGGTGTTTTCCCCATAGCCGGTCAAGACGAGCTGGATCGCGAACCCCATCTTGCTGATAAGTTTCCAGCGGTCCTGGAAGTCAAAGGAGGAAATCAGGGCGACTTTGTCCTCGTAGTCGGACCATGGGCCGTCTATCGTGCCCGTGACGACCTGCTCCATATAGATGATGACTTTGTAGCAAAGCTTCCGCGCCTCGTTGAGGTAGTTTTCGTTCTTGACACCCAGCAGGCTCATGGAAAGGTTGTTCATCAGCACGTAGTAGGAAATCAGGTTGAGGTTTTCTTCGGCCAGTCTCAGCTTCTTGTACTCGGCCCCCGTGGTGTCCTTGTCCATGACCTGGAGAATGAGTTTCTCACGGCTCTCGATGTCCTCGATCGTCTTTTTGTACTCTTGGATGGTCTCAAGATATTTCTTGCGGGCGTCTTCGCTAACTTTTGACATTCTTCACCTCTGAACGCCGTGGCGCCCGATCAATTCCTGTGCGTGCTGGAGGCTGGCCTCCGTCACCGTCGCACCCGAAAGCATGCGGGCGACTTCTCGAACTCTCTCCTGTCCGACGACCACGGACACATCCGTTGTCGTTCGCCCCGCTTCTGAAGTCTTTTCGACCTTCAAATGATGGTCGGCAAAGGAAGCAATCGAAGCCAAATGGGTGATACAAAGCACCTGCTTGGTTTGGGAAAGCCGTTTCAGGTACTTTCCCAAAGCCAGGCCTATCTCACCACCTATGCCGGCATCGATCTCGTCAAACATCAGTATCGGTATTTTGTCGGCCTCGCTCAAGATGGACTTCAACGCCAGCATCACACGCGATAGCTCCCCCCCGCTCGCGGTCTCTCTCAGCAGTTTCGGCGTCTCGCCCACGTTGGCGCCGAGAAGAAACTCGATCTGATCTAAACCAAAGGGCGTGCAAACGGGTTTCCCCGATTCCGCCATCTTTCTTTGGAATCCGATTTTGAAGACCGCTCCCGGCATGCCCAGGTCGGCAAGAGCTTTTTTGACCTCGGTCTCTAGAAGCCTGGCTCCTTCCTGACGGCGTTCCGAAAGAACGAGCGCCGATTGGATAAGCTGCTGTTCGAGGGCGTTCGCACGCGCTTCGGCCTTTTCGCGCTCAGAAGTGAAATTCTCGAGGAGAGTCTTCTTCTCGCGTGCTTCCAGAAGCGTCTTCTGGACCGCTTCCCACCCCGGACCGTAGCGCTTGTCGAGTGTGTGAAGGAGGGCCAACCTGTCGTTGACCTCTTCAAGGCGTTCAGGGCTGAAACTGAGGCCGAGCCGATACCTGTGAAGCGTCTGGGCAATGTCCTCAACCTCGATCAAGGTGTTCTCCAGCCGGGATTCTTCTCCCGACCAGCGGTCGTCGATGGCGACCACGGATGCCAGGGCCTGACGCGCCGTGCGCAGCTGGCCAATCGCGGCTGTCCGTCCGTCGGTCAGGCTTTGTTCAAGAGTTTCCAAGGCTTCGTTCAGCTTTCCGAACTGTTCCAATCGGCCCTTTTCGGCCTTCAGTTCCACATCTTCGTCCTGTCGGAAGTCGACCTTCTCGATCTCGGCTACCAGCTGAGACAGGCGGAAGAGTTCTTGTTCTCGGGTCGATTCTCCGGCAACCATTTCCTCCCATTGCTTCTTGGCCTCAGAAAGCCTGGAAAACTCGGCGGAGAAGTGCTTGAGTTCTTCTTCCAGACCTGCGTAGCGGTCCAGAAGCCGTCGGTGTTGATCCGGCGAAAAGAGACTTTGATGTTCATGCTGACCATGAAGGTCCACCAAAAAGCCCGTCAGCTCCTCCAGCTGGGCTCGCGTCACGGGCTGTCCGCCGACCGAGCAGATTCCCCTTTTCTGAGGCCGCACGTTCCGCTTCATCACCAGGGGCTCATCAGTAGGCCAAGTGAGCCCGTTGGCGTTCATCCAGTCCAGGACTTCGTCTGAAGGATCCCAGGAAAAGACGCCAGACACCTGGGCTTCCTCGGCCCCCGTCCTGATGACCTCGGTATCGGCGCGCGCGCCGAGAAGCAGTCCCAAGGCTCCGATCAAGATGGATTTTCCTGCTCCCGTCTCGCCGGTTAAGACGTTCAAACCAGCAGCAAACGGGACCTGAACCTTTTCGATGAGGGCGTAGTTGGTGACGGTGAGTTCCTGAATCACTCCTTCTCCTTAGTTCAGTTTGGCGTGCACGATCTCGTAGAACGACCGTCGATCGGATTTTACCAGCAGGGCTTTCTTGGCGTGGCGCCCGACAGTGATCTTGTCGCCTGGACGCGGCTGGAACACGCCCCTTCCATCCACAGTGAGTGTAACGGGAATTCTCTGGTTTTGCTTCACCGAAACCGTGATTTTCTCTTGAGGAGGGATCACCAGGGGGCGATTGGACAGCGAATGGGGGCAAATGGGGGTGAGGATGAGAGCCTCGGTCTCGGGGTGAAGGATAGGTCCGCCGGCCGACAACGAATAGGCCGTCGAGCCTGTCGGCGTGGCAATGATGATCCCGTCGGCACGGTATTGTCCGAGAAAGACTCCGGAGAGATCCACGTCGAGCACGACCAATCGGGACGATGAAGCCCCTCCTAATACGCAGTCGTTGAGCGCAGACTCCTTCAGCAAGCACCTGTCGTCGCGGTGGACCTCGATATCCAGCATAAGACGGCTCGAGAGACCCGAGTCTCCTTGGGTGAACGCATCAAAGGCTTCGAGCCACTCCTCGCCCAGGACTTCTGTCATGAATCCGACGGTTCCCAGGTTGACACCAAGGATGGGAATAGGCCTGGTCGCAAACAGGCGGCAGGTAAACAGGACAGTCCCGTCTCCGCCCAAAACAATTGCCGCTTCTGCCGCGGCATACTCCGCTTCGAGTTCAGGCGTCACCGACTCCTGGCCGCGGTACGACAGTACCAAAGGGACTATGCCACGAGTCTCGAGCGTCTTGGTTATGCTCTTGAGGTACTCTGCGGCCCGGCGTTTTTCGAGGTTGGCCACCACGACGACCGTTGACAATACCATGGAGGCTCCTCAGGGTAAGGAAGAGATGACTTTTCCCAGCAAGTCGAGCTCTTTCAAGGAAAAAGTGGAGTACAGGGGGAAAACCACCGTGTGAAAAAGAAAGTAACGGGCGTGCGGACAGACCTCCGCGCTGGAGTCGACAGAGAGGTGCGATTGATCACGGAAGGCCCAGTCCGAATCGACAGCCTTCTTCCGGCTGTAGGCCACCACCTCCTTGGCCCCGGATTCCACAAGGACTGGAAACCAGGGAGTTACAGGTTCGGCATCGCCGAGCTGCTTCGGCTGCCGATACCCTTTGGCTAGGCGGTGAAACAAGTGCCTGAAGTGCTCTCTCTTTTTCTCGGCAAATCCCTCGGCGTCCTTCCATTGAGAGAGAATGAGGGCGGAACCAAGGTCCGAAATCGTTTCCCAATCCGCAGTACTCGATTCTCCCTGAGGAGCGACTCGGAAACCGGCCAAGCACCCACCTGCACCGGCCACGAGGGTTTCGGGGGCAAACCGCGCAAGAACGGCTGCACCCCGAGTTCCGACCGCCTGTCCTTCAAAACGTCCCCCCAAGCCCTGACCGATGTCTTCAATAACAAGCATACCCAGCGCGCCCAAAGCGTCGCAGTCGGGTAGATACCCCAAACACGTGTCGCACACGATCGCTTTGGGACCCTCGGAAAGCACGGCTCGGACAGCTTCGGGATCGAGCACAGGGGAGTCTTCCAAGACATCGGCAAGGAGTGGAACAAGGCCCAATCGGGGCAAGAGGCTGAACCAGTAGGACGGCGCCAAAGGAGATAGGACCACTTTGTCCCCTGCTGCCAAATTCAACCCTTGGACAATTCGGCCCACGGCTTCGGCTACCGAGGCAAACACTGTAGCTTCCTTCAGGCGAAGAGATTTGGCAATCTCCCGACACAGACTGTGCGTGATCTCTCCGCTGGCTAGTCTGTCGTGAACCATGGCGTCGAGGACGTGGTCAAAATCCTGTCGTCTGAGCGAGGGACGGGAGAGAGGAAGCGCCACGATGACCTCAGTGGCTCATGACAGAGATCTGCTGCAGTTCCTTGGGGTCGAACAGCCTGTGGATATCGAGGATGATCAAATACCCATCTTCACCTTGAACCACGCCCTGGATGTACTCTGCCCCAATTCCGGAGATGATCTGAGGAGGGGGCTGAACCTGATCAAGGTCGATTGAAACGACTCTTAGGACTTTGTCGATGATGATTCCAATTTTTGTGTTGTTAATGTTGATGATGATCGAACCGGATAGCAGTTCGTCGTCCTCACTGAGCTGCACCCGCTTGATGTGAAAGCGCCGGTGAAGGTTGATGACCGGAACAATGTCACCCCTTAGGTTGAAGATTCCTTCAACGTAGGAGGGCGCGTTGGGAATGGGGCGAATGGCTTCGACTTTCCAGATCTCATTCACATCCATAATGTCGATACCGTACTGCTCATTTCCCAACTGGAAGGTCACAAGTTGCTTCTCATTGTCTTTTTCCACCCCGAGCCTCCATCTACCCTGGAAGAATAGCGGACTAGCAGGCGAAAAGCAAGTTGATGCCTTGTGGCAAAGAAAAGCCCCATCCTGGTTTGGATGGGGCTGTGGAATAAAAAA
>CAYYUZ010000010.1:36410-52633 GCA_964475005.1 uncultured Spirochaetales bacterium | reverse complement strand
ATGGAGAATAGGGGAATCGAACCCCTGACCTATTGATTGCGAACCAATCGCTCTACCAACTGAGCTAATTCCCCGGTTTTGCAGTTTTCTTGTGCCAATCTAGCGGAATCCTTGAAGAATGACAAGCGCAAGAACCGTGCGGGTTCTGTTGAGTTGGCGAGAAAATAAGGTTACAATATGTTCATGAAGAAAACGTACAGGTTGTTCATAGACCTTGACGGTGTGCTTGTGAATTTCGATGCGGGAGTGCAGTTGGCCACGGGCCGTCTCCCCGAGGCGCTGACCGACAGGCAGATGTGGCCTGTTCTGGCGCGAACCCCTGGATTCTACGAACATCTTCCCTGGATGCCTGACGGGCAGGAACTTTGGGCCTTCTGCCGCAGTCACGATCCTGTGATCGTCACCGGCCTTCCGCTGGGCAAGTGGGCTGAACCTCAGAAGCGGGCCTGGTGCATCCGGGAACTGGGGGCTGAAATCCCCGTCATCTGCTGCCTCAGCCGCGACAAGGGAAAGCGGGCGGCCGAGCTGCTTGGCCCTGAAGAGCTGATGGTTCTTGTTGACGACAGGCTGAAAGTCCAAGCGGCGTGGGAAGACGCGGGAGGCCAGTTCATCCTTCACACTTCGGCCCAGGCCAGCATTGTCGCCCTTCGCGCGTTGGGGTTCACGTGAGCCTGCCCAACCGCAAGGTCCTCGAGGCCCAGTACGAGGCAGATCGGCGGATCTACGAGCTGGTTCTTCAGGAAATGGTGGCGCGGTTTCGCCCTTGGCTGGAGGAGGCCGACCTGCACCCAGGCATCAAGGTCCGAGTGAAGAGTTTTCAAAGCTGGTTCGAAAAGGTGCTGAGGAAGATCCGCCACGGCATTGCACCCGAACAGGTCCAGATCCACGACGTCTTGGGTCTGAGAATCGTCTGCCCTTTTTTGGAAGATGTGCACAAAATTGAAGAGCTGATCCACGGGCACTTCCGCGTGCTTGAGGAGGAGAAGAAGGGCGCGCCCCAGTCGTTCAAGGAGTTCGGGTACGACTCGACCCATTTCTTGGTGGCGCTTCCGCCCGATTTGGTGGAGTCACTGGCTTTGGGTGACCCGCCTCCCTGTGAAATCCAGGTGAGGACGATTTTGCAGGATGCCTGGGCCGAGGTGGAGCACGAACTGATCTACAAGTCGAAGTTTCTTCCCTTCGATCAGCCGCTCAAGCGTAAAATGGCCGCGCTGAACGCCAACTTGACCCTGTCGGACATCATTTTTCAGGAGATCCGGGAATACCAGCACCAGCTGAACCAGGAACTTGAAAAACGGCGCCACCAATTCCTCAGCAGTTTGAAGGGCACGGCTCCAGTCAATGGGGAAGGTGAGAAAGAAGACCTTCACCCCGCGGTCGAGAACCTCGACCAAGCGCTGCTCGACGCCCTGGCTGCGCACAACCTCAACAACTTCAAGAAAGCGATCAACCTGTATTCGGCCATCCTTCGCCGGGGTCCTCAGGCGTTTGTCCAGTCGCTTGTCCTCTCGCACCGGGGCATGGCCTACTTTGCCGAATCGCTGTACGAAAATGCCCTCGACGACTTTGACAAGGCGATCACCTGCGACCCGCAGAACGCGAAGGCCTTCTTCTACCGCGGCACGGTCCGCGACGCTTTGGAGGACTACGAGGCCGCCATTTCCGACTTCAACCGAAGCCTGGAACTGGTACCTTACCAGTTTGAACCCTTGCTGGGCCGCGCCATGAGTCGAGGCCGCCTGGGGCAGTGGGACAAGGCGCTTCAAGACTGCGACGAAGCGCTCGATCTTGTTCCCGACGACCGTCAGGCGCTCGACGTCAGACACCAGCTCGTTCAGCGCCGCGGCCCCATGGAAAAGAAACCGGTCGGATGATATTCTGGGCGCATGAAATGCGCCCTCTCCCTTCTGTTCGGCTTCCTGATTTTGGCGACAGCCTCGGCCCAAGACCGTGTTCCCGTGACCTTCAAGGCCTTTCCTCCCGAGTACGAAGTGTTTTCGCGCGGGGAACGCTTGTCGTACTCGCCCCGCGATGACGGCCTTCGAACGTATTTTCTGCCGCCGGGTCCGGTTCGTGTCAACCTGACGGCCCCCGGATCGTCGCCACAGAGTCTGAGCCTCGACGTCAAGGCGGGAATGGCCAGGGTGGAGACCAAGCTAGAACCTCGCCAGGGAGCGATGGCGCTCCTCCGTGAAGCCTCTACCGGCAAACTGCCGCGGAGTGTGGCGTTTTCCGCCGACGGCAAACAGGTGTTCGTCGCGTTGCAGGGAGAGCCCGGTGTCGACGTGTACGACGTTCCTTCGCTCAAGAAAGAACAGCGTTTGGTCCCCTCAGACGGCGTCCAGGGAGGATTCACCGACGTTCTGGCCGTTGGAGGTGAAGTCTGGACGGTTCAAAACGACGGGAGGGTTCACGCCTTCGACGCCAAGACCCTGGCCTTCAAGGACAGTCACGCGTTGTCTGGCGGAGGGAACGCCTTCTTAACCGACTTGGGTTCCGGAAAAGTGGCCCTCTCCAACTGGGACCTCGGGCAGGTGTCGCTCATCGATGCAGCGAGCCGCAAGGCCGTGTCTTCGCTTTCCCTCAGCGGGAGCGTGCGGGGTTTCGCCTTTCGGCAGGGCTTGGGGTACGTTACCCTGTTCGACAAAGGGCAGGTGGCCGTCGTCGATGCCTCGACCTGGAAAACCAAAGTTGTCTGGAGCGCGGGCAAGGCGCCCCGGCCGGTAGCCGTCCTGGGAAGCGTTCTGTTTGTCGGGGACATGGCAAGCGCCCAAATCAACCTCATCGACACCGCCACCGGAAAGGTCTTCAAGACGGTTTCTGTGCCTTCCAACCCGCACGCCATGGCTGTTTCCGCCGACGGGTCTCTTATGGCGGTCGCGAGCCGGGGCCGCAACAACCCTTCGGACTACCAGTTGCCAGGACCAGAGTTTGGAAGAGTCACGTTGCTGAACGGCAAGGGTGAAGTCGTTGCCTCGGTTTGGGGACGAAACCAGCCCACGGGACTGGCCTTCTCGCCCGATGGTTCGTACTTGGCCTTCACCGACTTTCTCGACAACAACCTCGAGTTATACCGCGTCAATCCCTGATTCACGGGCTCGACGATCTTTCAGGGCTTGCTGGCTCCGGCGACTCGCCGCTGGCCCGAGAGATCCCTCCAAAAACGAACGTTCTTCAAGCCTTGGGCTTCGAAGAGCTCGCCGATGGCGTCCATCTGAACGTCAGCGGCCTCAACCAGAAGACGTCCGCCGGAAAACAAGGCAGCCGAGGCCTGAACCGCCAATCGGCGAATCAAGTCAAGGCCGTCGCGGCCGCCGTCGAGGGCCAGCCCAGGTTCCCGCCACCCCTCGTGTTTTACGCGCTGCTCGGTTTCCCCCGAAGTCAGGTACGGCGGATTGGAGACGATGAGGTGCCAAAAGCCCGGCAAGTTCTCAAGGAGGTTCGACTCGACCACGGTGATGGTTCGCGTTGCGGGCAGGAGACGCGCCGCGTTTCGGCGTGCGGTTGAGACCGCCAAGGGTAAGAGATCGCCGGCCCAGATCTCAAGAAGAAATGGGTTCAGCGCTGCCAGTCCCACCGCAACGCACCCCGTTCCCGTACAGACGTCGGCAACCCTTGGACCCGGGATTCCTTCAAGGGCGGCTTCCACAAGAGTTTCGGTTTCGGGCCGTGGAACCAGAAGGCCTGGGCCGACTTCAAAGTCCATCCCCAGAAACTCCTTGAAACCCGTGATCCACGCCACCGGTTCGCCGGCCAAACGCCGGACCAGCGCCGCCTCGAACCTTTCGTCAGCTTCCTCGTCGAAGGTGTCGGACCAGCGAGCCAGGAGTTGGGCGGAAGTAATGCGCAGGGTGTACCCCAACAGCACGCGGGCATCGAGGTCGGGAGAGGCGGAAGGATGCCTAGCCGCGGCTAGGCGCCGAGAGGCTGCAACAAACGCTTCACGGATGGTCATGTGAGGTGGCGGGGAATGGAGTGCTGGCCTTCGGCCAGGCTGCGCCGGTGTGACTCCACGACAAGATCGGCTTGGTCCTGCAGGTTGGAGAGTATCCACATCGAGGCGTTGGAGCCCCCGCGGTAGTCGGCTTCGGCGAAGTGGTCAACCCGCTGATCCTCTTGCAGATGTCTGGCCTGGTTGAAACTTGCCGCGTCCTGCGCCCGATAGACTGCAAGAGTCTTGCCGCCGCCTCTCTTAACCACCGAAAACGCGGGAACGTCGCTGGGTCCATCGGCAATGTAGAGCATGTGCGACAAAGGCACACGGCGCTCGTTTTCAGGCATTCTCTGATTGACGTTCACCTCTGGGTGTTTGTTGGCTCCTTTGCTGATTTCAAAAAGGGCACGGGTCTTGGTCGTGTTGTCGATGGTTGCGGCGATTTCGGTGACGGTTCCGGGTTCGGGCGAAAGCGTCAGCCCCTGCGGGCCGGGAAGGTAGGTGGCCTCCAGAAGCTCGCATCCCCAAACGGTCTCGACCCACGGGGCGGCCAGGCTCCCCCGGATGACTTCGGCCAAGCCCGTGCTGACAATGGAGTGCTCGACTTTCAACTCGAAGGTGCTGTAGGGCTCGCGGGCCACGAGTTCTCTGGTGGCCTGAAAGAGGTCGGGAATCCCTGGAAAGAATTTCAGATTCCGACCCAGTTCGCGCAGCTTGGCGTTGGTCAAACCGGGAAACCGCCCGGCCCGCACGTAGGCCAGCAGGTGGTTGAGGTAGATGGTCTCGGGGTTTACCGGCACCCCCTGACGCCGGTAGAGCGCCGGCAAGGCATTGACTTCTTCCCAGAACGCCTTGCCGTCGATGCCGTAAGCTTCGAACAGCGGGTCTTGCATGTAGTGGCTGATGAGCGTCTTGTCGAAGTCCCAGACGACGGCGAGAACGTTCTGCCGGAAGGTCACTCGTCGTCTCCCATTCGCTCGTGCTGGGCGTTAAGTTTGAGCGCCTCGACAATTTCGGCCAAATCGCCCTCCATCACGCGGTCGAGGTTGTACAGGGTCAGGTTGACCCGGTGGTCGGTGAGACGGTTCTGCGGAAAGTTATAGGTGCGGACGCGGTCGGATCGGTCGCCTGACCCAACCTGTGTCTTGCGCTCGGCGGCTTGGGCGGCTGCCTTCTTGGCTTCCTCGTGCTCCAAAATGCGGGACCGCAGCACCTTCATGGCCTTCTGCTTGTTCTTGAGCTGTGATTTCTCGTCTTGGCAGGTCACCACGGTGCCGCTGGGAAGGTGGGTGATGCGCACGGCCGAGTCGGTTGTGTTGACAGATTGGCCGCCGGGACCCGAGGAACGAAACACGTCGATCTTGAGGTCTTTGTCGGCAATCACGACGTCTGTCTCTTCGGCTTCGGGAAGGACGGCCACCGTGGCGGCCGATGTTTGGATACGCCCGTTGGCCTCGGTCACCGGAACCCGCTGAACCCGATGGCCGCCAGATTCGTAGCGAAGATCCCCGTAAACGCCCTTTCCGCTCAGGCTGAAGATGACTTCTTTGAAGCCCCCGAGCTCGCTTGTGTTCGAATCGATGACCTCGACCTTCCAGCGCTTGGTTTCGGCAAACCTTGTGTACATGCGGTACAGATCGGCGGCAAACAAGGCGGCCTCTTCGCCGCCCGTGCCGGCTCGAATTTCCATGATGACGTTCTTGGCATCGAAGGGATCTCGCGGCATGAGGAGGGCCTTGAGCGCGGCTTCGTTGGCGGCCAACTGCTCGTCGAGGGCCTTGGCCTCGTCGCGGGCCAAGGCCTTGAGTTCGGAGTCTTCTTCGGCCTCGGCCATGGAGCGGGCCTGATCGCGCTCGTCTTCAAGACGTCGGAATTCCATCAGAGCGGCGACGACTTCCGACAGTTCCGAAAACTCGCGCGAAAGGTCTCTGTACCGTTTCTGGTCGGAAGTGACTCCAGGGTCCGAGAGCAGTTTCTCGATCTCCTGGTAACGGCGTTCACGGGCTTCAAGCTTGTCGGTCATAAATAGCAGTTTACCCGAAAAACCCGACGCCGGACAAGAAAGGCCAGGGAGTCCCCTTCCCGCTTCCTTTCCAACATCTTCACGGTCGTCCTGTAGTTTTCGGGGGGTCGGTGCCGATGATGGAAGCAGTCATCCATGGGAGTCTTCATGCCTCGTGCCCTCATCTGCCTTTTCCTGCTGAGCTTTTTTACATCCTGGGTCGCCTTTGCCCAATCTGGGGATCCCCAAGCTCCCGTGCTTGCCGACGAGTCCGGGCATAAACCGCCTCCGACCTGGGTCGAACAGTGGAACAAGATCTTTCGGCCCGCCAGCGTGCTTGAAAACCAAATGGTCGTGGCGTTTTACGGCCAGCCTTCGTCGACGCGCATGGGAATTCTCGGCGAGCAGAGCATGACGGAGAGCAAGAAACTGCTCGACGAGACCGTCAAAACCTGGCAGGCCGTCTCGGGAGGCAAAACCGTCTTGCCCGCGTTTCACCTGATCTATGCGACGTGTTACCCCGACGCCGATGTGGGCGTTCTCGCGCCGGAAACGGTTCTCCGCTACATCGAGTTCGCGGCGCAAAACAACATGATCGTGATTCTGGACCACCAACTGGGAAGGCTCTCCATCGAGACGGCGATGAACAACCTGTTACCGTGGTTGAAATACCCTAACGTCCATCTGGCGATCGACCCGGAATGGAAGACCCCCAACCCTGGCGTGGAACTGGGCACCATCACGGCCGCCGACGTCAACAAAGCAGAACAGATGATGGACGATTACCTGAAGGCGGAAAACCTTCCAGGAAAACGGATGCTGATCCTCCACCAGTTCCATTCCAAAATGATCTCAGACCGCGACGCCGTCCGTTCAGACTTCTCCCGCGTCGATTTGGTGCATCACGCCGACGGGTTCGGTCCCCCGCAACTGAAGCTCGACACCTACAAATTCTTGGCGGGAATGAAGAATCTGCCGGTGAAGGGGTTCAAGCTCTTTTTGCCTAAGTCTTGGAAGAGCAAGGGAATGGATATTCCACTCCTAACGCCGGCGCAGATCATGGCGCTGGTACCCGCTCCGGTGTACATCAGTTACCAGTAGGGGTGGCGCGTTCCCTTTCTTTGGACTACACTGGACTCTATGACCGTTCAAGCGATCGCCACCCTTTTGGACGCCAAGATCCATACAGGAGACTTTCATCTCGACTTCGACGTCAAATCGGCTTGCGGTGCTGATTTGATGAGCGACGTCATGGCGTTTGTGAAAGAAGATGTGGTTTTGCTGACAGGACTGGTCAACGCTCAAACCGTCAGGACGGCGAATCTGCTGGACATTCCTGTCGTGGTCTTCGTCCGCGGGAAAATTCCCGACGCCGAACTGATCGAAGAAGCCGTCGACGCTGGAGTCGTTCTCATGACGACCAAGGAGACGCTGTTCATCGCCTGCGGCAAGGTCTACGAAGCCGGAATCCGGACGGGCGGGACCAGACCCGTCATCTGAGCGGCTTGGCAGCCCTGAGCGAATTCGCCACGGCGAGAAGGGCCACGCCGACATCGGCGAAGACAGCCTCCCACAAGCCAGCCAGCCCCATTCCCCCCAAAACAAGAAACACCGCTTTGAGGCCCAAGGCCAAACCAATGTTCTGATACAAGATGACTCTCGTCCGGCGGCCGAGGCGGACCAGACGGCCGACCTGCCTTACCGAAGTGTCGAGGATGGCCACATCGGCGGTTTCCATGGCGGCCGCGCTGGCACCGGCTCCCAAACTCACACCTACAGACGCACAGGCCAGCACCGGGGCGTCGTTCAAGCCATCTCCGACGAAGACGACCTGTTTGCCTTGACGCGTCCACTCCTGAACAAAGGCGCTCTTGTCGTCGGGGAGGAGCCCACCGCGGGCCTCAAGCCCCCAGAGGGAACCCCAGCGTTCAACTTCCCTCGGAGAGTCGCCGCTCAACATTGCAAGAGGATGGATTCCCAGCGACTTCAGTTCGGCCAGAGCCGAGGAGGCATCGGGTTTGGCAGCGTCTTCAAACTCAACGCGTCCAAGGTAGCCGTGCTCGTTGGCGGCGTGCACCGTGGTGGTCGAATCCTCCTCTGCAGGAATGCCTGGAAAGTCCTGTTGGGCCAGAAACTGCCGACTTCCGATTGCCGCCCTGACCCCGCCCAAGGTGAACACGACCCCCTGGCCCGGGAATTCGGACGCCTTCTCGGGGGCGGTCCCGACAGTCCCCCAGGCCTTGGAAAGAGGATGCGACGAGGCCGAGAACCCAGCCGAGAGGAACGCCCGTAGAGACTCTGGTGGGCCGGAGGGCAGCACTTGTTTGACCTGAAGTTTTCCTTTGGTCAGAGTACCGGTTTTGTCGAAAGCCGCGGCGTTCACTTTGGCCAGGCGGTCGAGGGCTCCGGCATCGCGGATCAAAAGACCCTTTTTCGAAGCGGCCCCAATGGCGCCAAGGTAGGTCAGTGGGACGCTGACCATCAAGGCACACGGACACGAAATGACCAGAAGCACAAGGCTTCGGTAGAGACTCTCCTGCCACGCCAACCCAACCAGGGTCAGCGAAAGGAAGAGGAGAAGGGCCAGTGCCAGGACCGCAGGCGTGTAAGAGCGGGCAAATCGTGTGATGAACCTATCGAGCGGCGCCTTCTTCGCCAGGGCCTGATCGACGCTCGAAACCACCCCGGCCCACACCGATTCGGAAAACGGGCGCAACGACCTGAGACGGAGCACTCCGTCGCCGTTAAGGAAACCGGCAGAAACTTCCACACCGGCCTCGACGGTCCGCGGCAAGCTCTCCCCGGTCAAGGCCGAGGTGTCCACACTCCCAACTCCCGACAAAACTACGCCGTCGAGGGGAATTTGCTCACCGGCTCGGACTTCGAAAACCGTTCCGGCGGGGACCTCTTCGGGTACAAGTTCGTGCGTCTCCTGCCCGGCTTCGACCACGCGGACCAAGCGCGGACGCGAAGCCAACAGCGCGCCGAGCGACCTCCGGGAACGTCCAACGGCGTGCTCTTGAAGGGCCTCGCCCCACTGGTAAAAAATCATGACCGACGCGGCCTCGGCACCGGCGCCGACCACCCACGCGGCCAAGGTTGCAACAGACATCAAGAAATTCTCGTCGAATACCCGGCCTCTCACAAGATTCAAAGTAGCAGTACGCAAGACAGACCAACCAAGGCCGACGTACAGAACGCCGTAGGCCAAGTCGGCCAGAAGTTGTGCCTTCCACCCGAGAGCTTGGGCAACCAGCAGAGCGGTCAGAGCAAGGCTTCCGCCAGCAAGAATCAGCCAGCGCGTCCATTCCAGGTGGGAGTTTGCCTGCGGCAGCGGATCTTTGCCTTCGAGGAGACGGACTCCCGGCTCTATTGACTCGATGGTCTTTTTGACTTGGTCGAGGTCGGTGGTGTCGAGGTGGAGGTCAAGGGTGGCAAACTGTAGCCTGGCGCTTTGCACGCATTCAAGGCCCTCCAGGGCCTGCTCAATGGAGGCAGCGCAATGGGCGCAGGAAAGGTTTTCGAGTTTGTAGGTCCTCATGTCAGGTTTTCCTCTCGCGTGCGTGGTCCAAGGCCGTAACCAGGAGCGCCGTCACGTGCCCGTCGTCAAGGCGGTAGTAGATCACCTTGCCGTCACGGCGGTTTTTGACGAGCTTGGCTTGCTTCAAGAGCCGAAGTTGGTGGGAAACGGCCGAACTCGAAGCGCCCAAAAAGGCGGCTAGATCGCAAACGCAAAGTTCCTCGGCGGCCAAGGCCTGAACGATGCGCAAACGCCCCGGGTCGCCAAGGAGACGGAAAACCTCGGAGGCTCCGGTCAAATCAGCTTCGGTCGGTGCCCCGGCAAGAACCCGGTCAAGGCGGTCCTGATGAAGGACAGTGCAACGGCAAAGCTCCTCGGACATGGTCCTCTCCTATGAACAGTTGAACAACTGATCATATGTTATCGCGGTCATTAGGACCTGTCAACAATCGCCCCGATTGACAGCCTCTGGAGCCCTCCGTAAGCTCGGTTCATGCCTTACGACTTCACTTCGGTCATCGACCGCCGGGGAACCTTCTCTCTCAAATGGGACAACATGGTGGCAGGGACCCCTGAGGCCATTCCTTTGTGGGTAGCCGACATGGACTTTGCGTCGCCGCCAGCGGTCACGGCCGCATTGGCCGAGAGAGTCAAGCACCCAATTTTCGGCTACACCAACTTGCCAGCGGCTTACCTCGAATGCGTCGCTTCGTGGAACGCGCGCCGCTACGGCCGCTCGTGGGAGTCGCGCCATTTTCTGGCGGCGCCTTCGGTCTTGCACGCCCTATCGATGGCCATTCGGGCGTTTACGCAGCCAGGAGACAGGATTCTCAACCTGCCGCCGGTATACTACCCTTTTTTCAAGTTGGCTCAGCTCAACGGGCGGGAGATCGTCGATGTCCCACTGGTCAACGGCGCTCGTTGGGAGATGAACTGGGACGCCTTGAACCACGTTCTGGCCAGCGCTCGGGACGAAGGGAAACCTGTCAAGGCGCTACTGTTCAGCACCCCCCACAATCCCACCGGCCGCGTCTGGGCCCGGGAAGAATTGACGGCTTTGGGCGAGCTTGCCCGGCATTATGATTTCCTGATCTTGAGTGATGAGATCCACGCAGATCTGGTGATGCCCGGGTATCAGCACCTGAGTCCGCTCGATATTCCGCAGCTGGCGGATCGAACCCTCGTATTTTCCGGACCCAACAAGACCTTCAATTTGGCTGGACTATCGATCAGCCATGTCGTGGCCCTCGACGAGGGATTGCGCCAGAGGATGAAGAAGGCCATCGAGGCCGACTTTTTTGATCAGCCCAATGTGCTTTCGATGACGGCAGCCTGGGCGGCCTATCGGGAAGGCGAGACCTGGCTTGAGGAACTCCTCGGTGTTCTTGCCAGTAACATGGTCGTGCTAGAAAGCTTTCTCAAGGACTTGAACCGGACTTGGAACTTAACTCCACCGCTCCAAGCAGCCCCTCTTGAGGCGACCTACCTCGCGTGGGTTGACGCGACAGGAGTGGTGAACCGCAACGGCTTCAGCGATGACAGAGACCTGGGGCTGTTCTTGGAAAAGACCGCGAGGGTGAAAGTGACCACAGGAAGCACATTTCAGACAGGGGGAAAGAACTTTCTGAGGTTCAATCTGGCCACCCCGAGAACGCTTCTGGAAGAGGGTTTGTCGAGGATCCGCACCGCGTTGATCAAGGGTTGAGGCGCGATCCCCGAGACAGAGGCTCTTCTGTGGACGGTCCCAACCCAGTTAACGTTGTTAATATTTAACATGGGTAACATTTAACGACGTCAATGTTTAACGGTGCTAACATTTAACATCGCTAAACTTTAACGCTGTTAGAATTTGACAGTGTTAAAAGTTAACGGGTTTCTTTGCGAGACAGAGACTCGAAAGGGCGGCGTCGATTAGCGGGCAGGAAGGACGGGCAATTCGACGGTGGGGGGAAGGGGAAGTTCCACGAGGGTGATGTGGTCGGGTCGGAGGCCGAGATGGTTCTGAGGCACTTTGGACAGCCAGTCGGAGAGAGTGGTTTCGCGGGGTCCCGCGTAGACTGAAACGCGAACGCGTTGGTCTAGACCGATCCACGGCAGCAAGACGGCCGGCTCGCGGAACGTGACGGCAGCGGTTCCAGCCCGGTCGGCTTGCTGAGCGCTGAGGGTCGCTAGATAGGCCTGGCCAGGGCGGGTGACGGCAAGCAGGTGAATCAGAGCAGGAAGGTCTTCGGCCGCGTAGCCAGCACCGGGAACCATGGCAAGAAAAGGCAGACCCTTGGCGTCGGCCGAGTCATCGGCTTTGGGACGGCTGGGGAAGCGCAATTGGTAGACAGCCAGCGCCAGATTTCGTATCCAGTCGATGGCGAAGGCCGGGTCGGCCGTTATGTCGTCGGGAACCAGGGCCTGAGAATAGCCGGGAAGTTCGATCCGAGATTCCAAAAGCGACTTCCAGGTGGGGAAGTCGCCTTTCCAACCACGAAGAACACCTGTCGCCGTCCAAAGCGTGACGCCCCAGGCTCCCAACCCTCGTGTGGCGGTCCCCGGTTGACCGGGTAGGAACACCCAGGCACCCCAGGGCGCACCGTTCTGCGCGGTTCCCGACAGACTAGACGAGGGGCCCGGCCACCACAGGGTTGTCCTGGCCTCGGGAACTGTCGAGAGCAATTTGTGCATGCGCACCTGGAGCGCTTCGACTGTTTCGTCTTCCCAGCGGCGCTGCGGCAACAGAGAGCCCCAGTCGAGGTCGGTAGAGGTCGTCTCCCAAAGCCAAGAATCAGAGGACCTCATCACATCCAGCAGTGAAGCGGGCACGGCCCACCCCCCCGTCACCAACCTTCCCGCCAGAAACAAATCAAGCCGGCACTTATTTCCTTGAGCACCGGGAACAAGGCGAATCCACGTTCCTGGCTGGGAGACGCGGTGGTCGGCGCCGTCGGTTCCCTCAAGCAGAATGACCCGCACTTCGCGCAGACGTCCCAATCCATCGCGGAAGGCCACCCAAGTTCCCGGTCCCCAGGCGGCTCCTGGTTCCCAACGCAGCTCCCAGAGCTGGTTCTCACCGACTCCTTTTTTGGCCAATTGAACCGAGATCTTCACCCTCGAAGCCTCGGTGGTTTCAAGCGCCTTCAGTCTTTCGACAGGTGTCTTGGCCAGGAGTCCCCAGGAAAAATCCGATTGGCGGGCTTGCTCGGTGGGGGGCACCGGAAGCGAAGTTTGGTCGCCCCTCCAGCCCTGAGCTCCCAGTCCCGAGGCCGTTAGGAGCCCAACCAACGCGAGGAGCCGGCGGATCATTTCGCCTGGCCGCCTTTGATGTTCAATTCAACGGGCACATCTTGAAATCCCAGATCCTTCCGAATTCTGTTGATGATGTACTCCTTGAGTGAGCCCGGAGTGTCCTTGCCGTGGTTGCCAAAGGCCACAAACTTCACGGGCAGGGTGCTGACTTGAGTGAGGTAGCGGATCTTGTAGATCACCCCTTTCACCTGGGCGGTGGGAACGTCTTCCATCCAGATCTTGAGCATTTCGTTGAGTTTTGCGGTTTCGATCCGCTGGTGAAGCTGCCGGTTGACCTTGAGCGCCGTGGTTAGCAGTTCCGGAATCCCGGAACCGTCCTTGGCGGAAAGCGGCACCACCGGGGCAAAGTCGAGAACAGGAAACAAGAACCGGATTCGGTCTGTGTAGGCCTCGACCTGATTCTTGATCTTGGGAAGCTGATCCCACTTATTCATCCCCAAGATAATTCCCCGCCCGTCTTTGACGATTTGATAGGCGATCTTCTTGTCTTGGTCGCTGAGGCCTTCTACCGCGTCGATCAGCAGCACAACAACGTCGCTCTCTTCAATGGTCTTGAGGGCACGGTTCACCGAGTAGTATTCGATGTCTTCTCCCACCTTGGCTTTCCGGCGGATTCCGGCGGTGTCGACGACGCGAAAGGCCGAACCTTTGAACTCAAACTTGCCCTCTATTGGATCACGCGTCGTGCCAGGTTCAGGACTGACGATGGAAAGGTCCAAGCCCGTGAGCCGATTGACAAGGGTCGACTTCCCAGCGTTGGGCTTACCTAGAATAGCCAGCCGAAGGTCAGGAGCCACGTCTTCGATCACGGTGTCGCTGAATTTCAAGCGGCTGGCGATCAGTTCTTCCAGCTCGTCGATGCGCCGGTTGTGCGCGGCGCTGACGCAGATGTATTGAGAGAAACCCAGGGAGTAGAATTCCCCCATAAGCGACTCCCTTTCCATTCCGTCGGCCTTGTTCAAAACGACAATGAGCTTCTCCGACAGAGGCCGCAGCAACCTCACAAACTCCTGGTCCTCGGCAGTCAGTTCCATCAGGTCGAGGATGAGCAGCACAAGATCGGCCTTCTTGGCCCGAGCAATGCTTTTCGCGGTGACGGCGGCGTCGAGCTCGTCACCCTTGGTCTTGTAGCCGCCGGTGTCGACCAGCTTCACCGGATGCCCTTCCAGCACCCAGTCGGCTTCGTTGGGATCCCTGGTGACCCCAGGGGTCGGGTCGGTGATCGCCTTGCGTGTCTTGAGCAGACAGTTGAAAAGCGTGGACTTGCCGACATTAGGGCGCCCCACCAAGGCTACTTGAGGAATTCGATCAGAAGGGGCGCGATCAGACATGAGACTCACTTTGGGAAAACCTTCCCTGGGTATGCGCCTCGAGGGCGTTTTCAATATCGCGGCTCCGTTTCAGCTTCAGCACCGAGGCGGCGAACGCCTGGGCCTCCTGGGTCGAAAGCGCGCGGAGGACCTGCTTGACCTTGGGCAGACCGATGGCGTTCATGCTGAACTCGTCAAGACCGAGTCCCAGCAAAAGGACGGCCGCCCTGGGATCGCTCGCCATCTCGCCGCACATGGCGACGGGAATTCCGGCCTGGTGGGCGTTTTCAATGACCTGGCGAATCAACCTCAGGACTCCCGGATGGAAGGGCTCGTACAGGTCGGAAATGCGTTCGTTGCCGCGATCGACGGCCAGGGTGTACTGGGTCAGGTCGTTGGTGCCGATCGAGAAGAAATCGACCATCGTTGCGAGGTGGTCACTCACCAGCGCCGCCGAGGGAACCTCGATCATGGTCCCGATCGGTGTCGTCTTGTCGAAGTCCACGCCCTGGGCCGAAAGTTCGTCCTTGGCCGCCGCAAGCGCCGCGAGCGCCGCCTCGAGCTCACCCACGCCCGAGATCATGGGGAACATGATTTTGAGCTTGCCGTGGGCCGAAGCCCGCAGGAGAGCCCGCAGCTGGGTATGAAAAATTCCCGGGGTCGACAGACAGAACCGGATCGCCCTCCAGCCGAGCAGCGGATTGATCTCTTTGGAGGAGAACATCTCGGGAACCAGCTTGTCCCCCCCAAGGTCGAGGGTTCGGATGGTGACACTGCGGTTTCCCATGCCCTCAAGCACGCGGCGGTAGGCTTCGTACTGCACCTCTTCGCTCACCCCTACCCCATGTTCGATGAACAAAAATTCGGACCTGTACAATCCGATTCCCTCGCCGCCGTGGGCCAGCACAGACTCGACTTCGTCGGGAATTTCGATGTTCGCATAGAGTCCGATCTTGCGGCCGTCGAGCGTGACCGCCGGCAGACTGTTGAGGCTCTTCAGGCGGAGTTCCTGCTCCCGGTATTGGGCCTGTTTGACGCGGTAGGCTTCCAAAACGGCGGGTTCGGGGTTCACTAGGACCAGACCTGTGTTTCCGTCGACGATCACCCAATCCCCCAGACGGACTTCCCGCGTCACCCTCACGGTTCCCAAAACGGCGGGAATTTCAAAGGAGCGCGCCAGAATCGCTGTGTGGGTGGTCTTGCCGCCTTGGTCCATGGCGAGCCCCAAGACAAGCTTTTTGTTCATGCTCACGGCGTCAGAGGGCATGAGCGAGGGCGTCACCACGATGACCTCTTCCTTGAGGTCAGCCAGCGTCACCCTGCCGCCGCCCAACAGGAGATGGCTGAGAACGCGGCGGGAAACATCGCGGATGTCGAGGGTTCTCTCCTTGAGGTAGGCGTCTTGAACCGTGGCCAACTTGGCGACAAGCTCGTCGACAACGCCCTGCAACACCCATTCGACGTTTTTCAGCACCTTGCCGATCTTCAAGTCGACCTTTGCCTCAATTTCAGGGTCCTGGAGCATCATGAGGTGGGTGTCAAGGAAGCCCTCGGGGTCACCGGCCGGACCGCTACGGGTCTTGATCTGTTCGAGCTCGTCGACAGACCGCCCAACGGCGGACCTGTAGCGGTCCATTTCGAACGAGACCTGATGCGAAAGAATCGGATATTCGGGGATGGTGAGCTCATCGTCGTTGTACAGGAAGGCCCGTCCGATGGCGATACCCGGCGAAGCCGGAACACCCCGAAATTCTTTCATGGCCACAGTATAACGGGCCGGGGGGGTCCCGTCAAATGAGGTCAAGACGACGCCAAAAGGAAGAGATCGGCGCGCTGCTTCGCTCGCTGTTGCGATGCTGAGAAAGACTGTAAAGCCTGCCTTTCTCACGACGAGATCTTCGTTTTGGCTAAGTTGAGACCGAAGGACGGACCGGAGCGTACTGGAGGTACGTGAGGACCAACCCGAGGTCGAAATGACGCCAAAACGAAGAGATCGGCGCGTTGCTTCGCCCGCTGTTGCGGTGCAGAGAAAGGCAGGCTAAGATGGGGCATGCAGAAATTCCGTATGCCGCTTTGGGCGCTGGCTTGGTTCGCCGTCGTGCTGGCGGCCCTGGTGGTTCTTCTGGCCAATCAGGCGGCGGTCGACCGGCTCCTGGCCGTCAC
>CAYYUZ010000010.1:0-36310 GCA_964475005.1 uncultured Spirochaetales bacterium | reverse complement strand
GAAGGCCGCATGGAACCTGCAAGTTTCGCCAGGGAACTCCCCGCCGGCTCCACCCCTTTGGCGGCGACTCTCAAAGCTCTGATGCTCGGTCCGACCCTTCAGGACAAAGCCCTGGGGGCACTCACTTTGATTCCCGAGGGGACGAAACTGCTGTCTGTGCGTTTGAAGGACAAGACGGCGCTGATCAGCTTTAGCGATGAGTTTCGACAGAACACCTCGGGCCTTGAGGGGCTGGCGGGCCAACTGAAAGAGGTCGTGTGGACGGCCACCCAGTTTGGCTCGGTCGATGCTGTGCAGATCCTCATCAACGGCCAAACCGTCGACACCTTGGGAGACGGCGCCCTTGCGATCGCTTCACCGTTGACCCGGTCAACGGTTCCCTGAGGAGGATACCCATGGACCTGAGCAAATTGAAACTCGAGAAGTACACCTCTTTTCTTGTGAAGAATTTCCCGCCAAGATTTCCCGTGGAGAAAACTTCGCAGAACACGCAAGTGGAAGTGATTCTCTACTTTGTCGACAAGATCGGCGATGTCGAGGATTTCGTCCGACTGTGCAGAACCGTTGGGCTCACGAAGGACAACCGAGTGATTCTGGTCTACGAGAAAGGCCGCAGAGACGGAGTGAACCGCGACGCGATCTTCCTGCCTTTTCACAATCCGGAGCATTCGGATTTCAAGCAGAAGGCTCCCATGCTGTGCTCGCTATCGGCCCAGCTGAGCGCGTGCGTTTTCTCGTTGGAGTGTTAACGCCGTTCCGGAGTCAGCGTTTGGTTCCGGCCGGCGGCGGTCCCGGCGGGGGCCCTTCGGCCATAGCGGGGTCGGCGCCGCCAGCCGTGGCCGCCATTTTGAGGAATCCGAAGATGGTTCCGCAGACCCCGCCAATGATGTGCGCCAAATTGGAGACGGCCGGGTTGGTGTTCTGGGCGCCGCGGGTCAGTTCCGCCAACAGGAACAGCACGAAGATCAAGACAAACGACACGGGAATGTCGCCGGCCTTGGTCCGGGCGAAACTGACAAGCATGATCATCATGAAGACCAGCGAGCTGGCTCCAACCAGGGGGGGCTGTTTCATCAGCACGTTGAAGATCCCCGTCACAATGGTCGTCGAGAACAGCATCATCAACAGGGGTTTGGGCGTGTACTTTTCTTCAAGGATGGGACCGAGCAGGAGGAGGAAGAGAAAGTTGTTCCACAGGTGGGTCCAGCTTTCGTGGCCGAAAACGTAGAGCACAAGAGCGAAATAGTGCGCGGGCTGGGTCGGACTGAAATTGGCGCCTGGGGCGCTAAGGTAGGTGCCGACAAACCCCGGGAACACATACTGGTCCAACAGCATCACGAGGATGCAGATCAGAGCGAAGCTGAAAGTGACTGGGGCGTTGTATCGTAACTGCATGAGGGCTCCCGTTTGATTGTCGGACGGATTTAGCGTTTTCTGAGGACAAGTCACCCGAACCGTGGGCAAGTCAGGTCAGCAAAGGAGCAAAGGGCTGGATGAATCTATCTGCACTGATTGTGGGCGCGGGGCCGGCAGGCCTGTCGGCGGCCGAAGTCCTCGCCGAAGCCGGTTGGAGAGTGACCGTCGTCGAAGCCTTGGCTTCGGTCGGCCGGAAGCTCCTCCGGGCCGGTGTGGGCGGCCTGAACTTGACGCACGGTCAGCCCTTTGAGCGTTTTCTTGAAGCCTATGGGGCTTCCCGCCCCAATATTGAGCCTTTTTTGAGACGGTTTGGGCCGGCCGAGCTGCGTTCCTGGGCAGAGGAGTTGGGAATCCCCCTGTTTGTGGGGACTTCGGGACGCGTCTTTCCTCAGGGAATGGCAGCCGCTCCCCTGGTTGACGCTTGGACGGCTCAGCTATCGCGCCAAGGCGTCACCTTCAGGACAAGCACCCGGTGGATCGGTTGGAAGTCCGCAGGAGAGTGGGAGTTCGAAGGCCCAGAGGGCCGCTTCTTCTTGAGTGCCGATGCCGGAATTCTCGCCCTTGGCGGACCAACTTGGCCCGCTTTGGGCACGGGAGGAGCCTGGACAGACCCTCTGGCGGCGCGAGGAATTGAACTTAGCCCCTGGAAGCCGGCCAATGTGGGGTTCCTTGTCGACTGGACTCCCCATTTCCGCGAGAAGTTTGGCGGCCACCCTCTCAAAGACACCGTGCTGTCGTTCGAATCGGGTCAAAAAGAGGTCTGGACCCGCAAAGGCGAACTCATGGTGACGCCGTGGGGTCTTGAAGGTAGCCTGCTCTACGCCGCGGGATCCGCGCTGCGCGACAACCTCGACCCTGAGCGGGGCGTGAAGATCACCCTCGATTTGGTCCCAGGCCGCGATCGGACGCGGGTCTATTCGGAACTCGAACGCCCTAGAAACGGCCGAAGCCTGTCCACCCACCTGCACAAGACCCTTGGGCTGTCGGGAGTCAAAGTGGGCCTACTTCGCGAAGTGTTGAAGCCAGGAAGCCCCGACGACTCTTCCACGGTGTCGGCCCTTGTGAAGGCGCTTCCTTTGAGGTTGACGGGAACCCGCCCGCTCGAGGAGGCGATCAGCGCCGCGGGAGGTGTGAAGTGGAGCGAACTGACGCCCGGACTCGAGTTGCGCCGCGTTCCTGGAGTTTGGTGCGCAGGGGAAATGCTGGACTGGGAAGCGCCGACGGGGGGCTACCTGCTGACGGCCTGCTTCAGTTTGGGGCGTGCCGCCGGGCTGGCGGTAGCGGGTCAGGCTTGGGGACGCTGGTAGAGGTAGCGGATTTCTCCATCTTTGGTCAGGGGGATGATCGTCGACCTGAAAAAATCGACGAGGGTGTCAGGATTGACCAGCCGTCTGAGTTCGGGGTCGGAAACCGATTGAACGGCTTCCACCTTCGCCCTAACCCTGGCCAGAACGCGTTCCTCGACTTCCGCCCGGGTAATGGCCTCCGACAGTCCGGCATCGTCCTGGGCGGCCACGAGGGCCGCGAAACGGACCGAATCCTCGCGAAACTTCGATTCCCCGACGTACAGGGCTCCGTAGTGAATTCGGCGGGCCAAAGCTTGCAGACAGATGACGTCGTGTTCCACGCTTGATCCCCACTGCCCGTCGTCCTCCACTCCGCTCAGCTGGGGAAGCCACTCCAAGTACGACTGGCGGATCTGCCCAGTGACGTTGACCGTCTCGAGATCACGAATGACGAGTCCTGTGTCGGCGACCGGGGGAATGCGGCGGGGCGCAGGCAGCCCGAGGTGGAAAGGTCGTTCCTCTGGAATCCGATAGCGGCCAAACTGCGTGTCGAGGGTCTCCTGGTACAGCAGCCTGAGCTCGAAGAGGCTGGCGGTCTCGGGGGGCTGAAAGCGGCTCTGACCGGGCCGGTAGGCACCGGCGTTTCCGGCAAACTGGGCGCGGTCGAGGAGTTTGTAGATCAAGGTCTCTTCGAGGCCGGCCAAGTTCGAGGCAATCGTGTCGAGGCTAAGTGTCATGGCTTGACCTTCGCCAGCCGCCGATAACCGGCGAAATACTGGCCAAAGCTCACCAGGGACTGGAGGGCGGCAACGGCAAAAATCCCATTGAGGACCCAAAAGCCCACGCTGGAGGGAACCAAAACAGGCCAGGTAACTTGCACAAGCCCTGCGCAGGAGGCGAAGAAGTACAGCCAGGCCTTGAGTTTTCCGCCCGCCGAGGCCCCTTGCACGACACCCTTTTGAACAATGAGCAACCGAAGAAAGGTCATCGAGACTTCCCGGTAAAGGACCACAAGGAAGAACCAGAGCGGGGCGACACCAGCCAACAGCAGGCACACAAAGATCGTCAGACGGCTCAGCACGTCGGAGAAGGGATCAAGAAGCTTGCCCAAATCGCTGGTCTCATCGAGCCGCCGGGCGACCCAGCCGTCCAAGACATCGGAAACCTCGGAGACCAAAAAGACAAACCATACAAGCAGGAGCCAGAAGGGTTCCCGCCAGGCGGCCCAAGCCGAAAACAAGGCGGCGAAGACCGGGGCCAGAGCAATTCGGAAGAAGGTAATTCGATTCGCCAAGCCCATGACGCCACCTTAATGCCCGCCCTCCCCCTTGTCAACTCGAATGGCAACCGCTAAGGTGGAACCATGGGTTTGACCTCTTTTCAGCGTCGGCTCTTGGCCGTTCTTGTGGCCTTTTTCGCCATACAAACCTTGGGGTTTGCCGTGTTTCAGGCCTTCTACCGCCTACCCCCTCCCTGGAACTGGGTTTTCTATCCGCTGACGGCCGCCTACCACGCCGTGCTGTGGTCGGGACTGTGGTCGGTTCGCGGGCGGTTCACCACCCTCGACGGTCAGCCGCTCGCCCGCCTGGGTCTGCCCAACCTGTTGACCCTGTTCCGACTCACCAGTCTTCCCATCATCACCCTTGTCTTTCTGCTGGCCCGCACCCATCCCAGCCTTTCGATGCCTTTGGTGGTCTTCATCTCGGTGGCCTTCCTTACCGACCTTCTTGACGGCTTTCTGGCCAGATCACTCAAGATGGGCACCCAACTGGGAAAGCTCCTAGACAGCAGCACCGACTACATCATCCTGTTTTCCCTCACATTGGTTCTCGGGGTCACCAGCGTGCTTCCGCTCTACCTGCTCGTCTTGATCCTTGTCAGGCTCGTGTTCCAAATCGGCGGGGTACTTTGGGTTCAGCTGGTGTTCCGCCGGCAGTTTGTCGAGACCACCTGGCTGGGTAAAGCAAGCTTGTTTGTCCTGATGGTGCTCTTTGCGGTCGAAATCCTCGTTTTTCTCCGCCTGCCTGGCTGGGCCGGTCATTGGGCCATCACAACGCTTGAAGTGTTTGCCGCCGTCGTCATGGTCGTTTCAACTGTCGACAAGATCGTGTTCTTCCGGGCAAAACTGCAGGAAGCCGCCGTCCAGGGGAGTCAGTATGGGCGTGATCGATGACTACATCGCCGGGTTTGACGAACCGACTCGTTCGCGGTTGAACGAAGTCTATCAAGCGTTGCGCGAGGAAATCCCCGAAGGCGCCGAACTCATCAGTTATTCCATCCCTACTTTCGACCTCAAGAACAAGCACTTGATCCACTTCGCCGGCTACAAGAACCACGTCGGTCTCTACCCGACTCCCCATGGCATGACGGCCTTCGACACCGAGCTTTCGGGGTACAAGAAGGGAAAAGGATCTGTGCAGTTTCCCCACGATCAGGCGCTTCCTGTTGAGCTGATTAGGAAGCTCGCCAGGCACCGCCGACAAGAAATATTGTCGGCCGGATCACAATAGACTCCCTATACTTGACCATAAGCCTCGTAATATAGTCCCTGGAGCGCGAAGGAGTTTTTTTGTGGGCGATCTGTCTTTGTTTTTCTTGGCACTGGTCCCTATTGCAGGCCTGTTGGTGGCGTTAGGGGTCTTCAAGGTGCCGGCCCACTGGGCGACCCCTGTAACCTGGGCCGTCGCGGGTCTTTTGGCCTGGGGCTTCTGGGGTTTTGCTCCTGAGAAAATCTTTGGATCGTCGGTCGAGGGCGCGGCCTTCGCGCTGTGGCCCATTCTTCTGGTCATCGTCGCCGCCATTTTCACGTACAAGCTGGCCGAACTCACCGGAGCGCTTGAGACGATCAAGACCATCCTGTCGGGCGTGAGTTCCGACAAGAGAATTCAGGTTCTTATTCTCGCCTGGGGCTTCGGAGGATTCCTGGAAGCCGTAGCCGGGTATGGCACCGCCGTGGCCATTCCAGCCTCGATTCTGGCCATTCTCGGATTCAACCCGGTCTTCGCCGCTGTGATCAGCCTGATTGCCAACACCGTCCCGACGGCCTTCGGCGCTGTGGGAATTCCGGTTTCCACTCTGGCGGCCTTGACCGGCCTCGATCCGCTCAAACTCAGCTTCGTCGTGGGTCTTCAGCTGACACCGTTCATTGTCGTGATTCCTTTTGCCCTCGTCATCTTGGTGGGAGGAGGCTTCAAGGCGCTCAAGGGCGTTGTCGGCATCACCTTGGCCGCCGGTCTGAGTTTTGCCCTTCCCCAGCTCGCTGCCGCCGCATTTTTGGGCCCGGAACTCCCCGCGCTCCTGGGCTCGATCTGCGCCCTGGGGGTCACCATCGGCTACGCGCTGCTCTTTCACAAGAACGAACGTGGCGTTCCCCAACCAGGGACCAAAGCGGTCAGTCTGGGCCAGGGTTTCTTGGCCTGGCTGCCGTATCTTTTGGTCTTCCTCTTCGTTTTGGCCGCGAGCAAACTCGTGCCGCCGGTTTCGGGTTTCCTCAACCAGTTCCACTCTGTCGTCGTCTTCTTCAGCGGCGGCAACCCTGTCGACTTCCATTGGCTGTCGACCCCGGGAGTCCTCATCCTGTGCGCCTCGGTCCTTGGCGCGCTGATTCAGGGCGCTAGACCCGTCGCCGTGCTTCAGACTTTTGGCAAGACCGTCTGGTCGCTGAACAAGTCAATTGTGACCGTGATGGCTATCTTGGCGCTGGCCAAGGTTCTCGACTACTCGGGGATGATCGGCAGCCTAGCAACGGTCCTTGTCTCCATCACGGGGTCCTTCTACCCGTTGTTTGCGCCTCTCATCGGCGCCCTGGGGACCTTTGTGACCGGGAGCGACACCTCGTCCAACGTCTTGTTCGGAAAATTACAGATGACCGTCGCGGCACAGACCGGCCTTAACCCGTTCTGGCTGGCGGCGGCCAACACAGCGGGGGCGACCGCCGGGAAGATGATCTCTCCGCAGTCGATCGCCGTCGCCACCGGAGCCACAGGTCTGACGGGCCAGGAGGGAACGATTCTGCGCCAGACCCTCGGCTTCTGCCTGGCCTACGTCTTGACCCTGGGGCTGTTGGTTTGGAGCCTGAGTTCGTTCGTCCATTTTTCGTGAAGGAGTCAGAAAAGATGAAACCCGCCGCCGAACTGCGCATTGCTTTTTTCGACACGAAACCCTACGACCGCGAGTCGTTCGAGGCCCAGAATAAGGCCTTTGGGTTCCACCTGAAGTTCTTTCCCAGTCACCTGACCGAGGAAACTGTCTCTCTTTGCCAGGGCTACGACGCGGTGTGCATCTTTGTCAACGACTTGGTGACCAAGGGCATTGTCGAGGCTCTGGCCGCCCTGAAAGTGCCCCTGCTTGCGCTCCGGAGCGCCGGTTTCAACAACATCGACCTCAAGGCGGCCACGGGAAAGATCAAGATTACCCGGGTCCCCTCGTACTCTCCGCACGGGGTGGCCGAACACGCGGTGGCGCTCATGTTGAGCCTGAACCGCAAGACGCATAGGGCCTACTACCGCACCCGTGACAACAACTTCAGCCTTCACGGCCTTGTGGGATTCGACATGAACGGCAAGACTGCGGGCATCGTCGGGACCGGCCAGATCGGCCGTATCGTCTGCGAGATCCTCAAAGGTTTCGGCATGACGGTCATCGCCTACGACCCGTTTGCCTCCCAGGAATGGGCCGACGCGAAAGGGGTGGAGCTTGTCGATTTGGGAAGCCTCTACGAGCGCTCCGACATCATCAGTCTCCATTGCCCGCTCACCCCGCAAAATATCCACATGATCAACCGAGGTACCATCGAACTGATGAAGCCCGACGTTATGATCATCAATACCGGCCGAGGTAAATTGATTCGCTCAGAGGACTTACTTGAAGCGTTGCGCGAAGAGAAAGTCGGTAGCGCCGGGCTTGACGTCTACGAGGAAGAAACGGATTACTTCTTCGAGGACTATTCAAGCCACATCATGAAGGACGACGTCTTGGCCCGGCTGATCAGTTTTCCCAACGTCCTGGTGACAAGCCACCAGGCGTTCTTTACCGTGGAGGCGCTAGCCAACATCGCCAACACTACCCTTGAAAACATCCGCAGCTTCTTCTACGACGGCAAGATTCTCAACGAAGTCTGCGCGGCTCCGGGCAAGGACGGCCGGTGTTCCGAGTGACGGGCCCGACTTCTTTCTAGGGCCAGTTGGCGGCAAAGAACCGTTTAGTCTGTTCCTTGTCGCAACCTACCCCTGTGTCAAGCGCAGGTCCCACACGGTCGGAAAAAGGCACCGCACCCGCCATCCAGGCTTTTTCCCATTCTGAGGCCAGATTCAGCGCCAGGGTCAGGCACCGTTCCACGAGTTCATCGAGGGTAGCGTGGTGGGCCACGCCGGTTACGGGGTCGATCCACTCCAGTACGCCCTCGAAGGCGGGATGCCGGACCGGGCCGCCAGGATAGAACGCCCCCGTCAGATCGCCGAAACCTCCGCGGTTCCACCACGAAAGCACCTTGGCTGTTCCGGCGGCAAGCGGGTTGTCGAAGAGCTTCTGCAGGCGGCGGTGGGCCTTGATCCAGGGCCGGGCGTCGGCCCCGGTGAACACCGATTGAACCGGAATCAGCTCGGGACCAGCCTCATGGACGAGCGCCGCAAAAGTCCGAACCGGTGCCGGTCCCCAGAGCGCCTCCAGATGAAGGTCAAGCGCCGTCTCGCAGGCTTGGTGGCGGTAAAGCCAGCCCTGCCGCAGGTCGCCCTTAGGCGCTTGCGCATCGCCTGTCCAGCAGAAGATCATCGGGTGGAACGTCGCGTCGACGGCAAGGTGCGTCAGCGCACCGCAGCCAAAAGCCAAGCCCTGCGCCCCCAGGTCGGACTTGTGCGAGGCCAGGGCGCGAAACGGAGAAAAACTGTCACTGACTGCAGTGCCGTGAAGGCGGGCGGCGGTTCGGCGGGCTTCGCTTGAACCCAGCGCGTACGAGGCGCTGTCGTGGGCAACGGCTCCCGCCAGCAGGTATTCTCCGAACGCCAAAACCGCGTCGGCCAGCGGGCCAGGCGGAAGGCGGTCGGCGGCTCGGCGGGCCAGGAGCCAATGGGCACGTTCCTTGGGCATGCCGTGATTGTACACCCGGATACTCTGGCGGGAAATCAGGAAACCGTGAAATACCGGTGTCCCGCCAGACCGACCAGCGTCTAGGCCGGTTTATTCTTCACAATCCCTTCGATGTTCTTCATGACAGCGTCGTCGAGCTTGCCGACAAAGTCAGTTGCCTTCAGGTTTTCGGCCAACTGCTCGGGCCGACTGGCACCCAAGATGGTCGTCGAGACGTGAGGATTCTTGAGCGTCCAGGCCAGCGCCAATTGGCTGAGGGTGGCTCCCAATTCCTTGGCGAGCTTGCCCAGAGCTTCGACCTTCGCGAAAGTTTCCGCCGTCAGGAGCTTGTTTTCCTCCATCAGCTTGCGGATCCACTCCTCGCGGCCCAGACGGCTGTCGGCGGGGATGCCTTTGTTGTACTTGCCCGAAAGCACTCCCGAGGCCAAGGGACTCCAAATGGTGGTCCCGTAGCCGTACTTGGTATACAAAGGGGCGTACTCCTTTTCAAAACGGTCGCGCACGAGCAGGTTGTACTGGGGTTGCTCCATCACAGGCGCGATGGCGTGGTAGCTCTTGGCGAACTCGATGGCCTCGGCAATCTGCGCCGCCGACCATTCGCTGGTGCCCCAGTAAAGGGTCTGGCCGCTACGCACAAGATAATCCATGGCGAGCACGGTCTCCTCGATAGGAGTCTTGGGATCGGGGCGGTGACAGAACAGCAGATCCACATAGTCGAGTTCCAGGCGTTTGAGGCTGTTTCGGGTCCCTTCGAGAAGGTGCTTGCGCGACAGGCCCGTCTGATTGGGGCCGCTACCTCCCCAAAAGATCTTGGTACTGACCACAAGGTCTTCACGGCGGTAGGCTTTGAGCGCCTGCCCCATCAGCGATTCGCTCATGCCGTTCGCATAGGCCTCGGCGTTATCGAGGAAATTCACTCCGGCCTCGACAGCCTGACGGATGAGCTTCTTTGATCCGTCGACGTCGAGCTGGTTGCCGAAGGTAACCCAGGATCCGAAAGACAGTTCCGAGACTTCCAGCCCCGACCGACCCAGTTTGCGATAGTTCATTTCGTGCTCCTGCTGGGAAAGTAGCCACACTGTTCCGGTCAGGCAAGGCGAACGAACCTCGATGCACCTTCACAGCAAGAACGCCGTGGACAGATTTTTCAGCGGGCCGCTTGATGGGAGGCCGACGACGCTAAGATTTGCCAGAGTTCAGCGCTTGTGAAGGGCTTGGCCAGCCTCCAAATTCCGTCTGCCTCGGCAATCACGATCCCAGGAACGGATTCAAAATACCCGCTCATGATGACGATACTTCCCAAAGCTCCAAGCTCCCTCAGCTTCTGGGCCGTGGCGAGTCCCCCCAGTCCACCAGGAATTTGAAGGTCCAAAAGGAAGGCGTTGACCTCGCGTCCTTCTCGAAGAATTTGAAGGTAGATCTCCAGCAGTTTCTCTCCCGAGCTCGCCCGGTAGACTTCATAGCCCACCCGCTTCATCAGGACGCACGCCGCTTCCAGAACGTCGGCATTGTCGTCCATCACCAGAGCAATTCCCGACCCTTGGAAGGTCTTGACCGCTTCGTCGACTTTCACAGGAAGCCGCATACTGGGCGAGGCCGGCAGAAAGAGGCTCACCTGAGTTCCCTCACCCTGTTTGGACAGGACGTCGATCCAGCCGCCATGCTGCCGCACGATGGAATAGGAAGTCGCCAACCCCAGGCCCGATCCTTCGGCCTTGGTTGTGAAGAACGGATCGAAAATTCGTGAAAGATACTCCGCGGGAATGGGGGCTCCGCCGTTGGTGATCTTGACCGAGAGGTAGGGACCTCGCCTGAGAAAGTTCGTGGCTTGGACGGTTACGACGCCCCCTTCCAACGAGGCCTGGCGCGCGTTGATCAGAAGGTTGTTCATCACCTGGCCGATTTGCCCGAGGTCACAATCGCAGAACCAAAGGTTGGGATCGATGTCGAGCGTGGCCGTGATATCGGAACCCATCAGGGCGAAATCGACCCAATCGGAAAAATGGGGACCGAGGGAGCAGGTGGCCCGGTTCGGGGTCACGCCCTTGGAAAACGTTAGAAGCCTTTGCGTGAGTGCGCGCCCCCTAACGAAAATGCTTGGGGTCTTCTTCAGGCGCTCAAACGCCTCGGTGGTCTGTCCAGCGTCGAGGTGCAAGATCGCCAGTTCCGTGTTGGCGAGGAGGCCAGCCATCAGATTGTTGAAGTCGTGCGCAATCCCGCCGGCCAGGACGCCCAGCGACTCGACGCGCTGGTTCTTCTCTCTCTCGGCTTCCATGCGCGTTCTATCGGTGACATCTTCTATCGCCAGAAGGATGATCCGTTCTTTTCCCAGACTTCTCTTGACCTGGCGGGCATTGAGGAGCATCGTCCGCAGCCCAATCGACGAAAAATCGAGGGTCACCTCGTAGTCGTTGAACGACGTCGCCTGAAGAAGAAGTGTGTCGAGGAGCTCTCTGAGCCGAGGGATGTCCCACTGCCCGTTGCCCAACTCATAGATGGTGTGGCCGACGGTCTGGTCTGGAGTAACATGGAAAACGTTGTAGAAGGCCTGGCTGACGGCAACAATGGCGAGGTCCTGGTCCAGGGCCACTAGAGGCTCGCGAATCGTGTCGATGATGCTCTGCGCAAATTCTCTCGCGTCGTCTTCGGCGATTTTGAGGACAACCAGCTCTTGCCTCGCCTTTTCAAGGTCTGTCTCGACGACTTTGCGGGTGGTGATGTCCTCGATGGCCAACAGGATGATCTGTTTCTTGCCAAACCCTCTTCTGATCCGCCGCGCGTTGAGGAGCATCGTTCGTCGCCCGATACCCGAGAAGGTGTGGACCACTTCAAAATCTCTGAACGAGGTATTTTGGGGGAGGACGGTCTCCAGAAGTTCCCGCAGTTTGGGGATGTCCCACTGCCGGTCCCCCAAATCGTAGATCAACTGACCGATTGTCTCCTTGGGCTTGACCCGAAAGACCTCGTAGAAGGCTCGGCTGACCGACACCACACGCAGGTCTTGGTCGAGGACGACCAAAGGTTCTCTGACGGCATCAACAAGACTTTCCAGAAATTCTCTGGATCTGGGTACACTTCCGGTCGCTGACACAGAAAACACGATTCGCCATCCCATGAGGGAGTCGCTACCCCCCAACACATCCGTTGAGAGAACCTAATTCTTTTGAAGGCGGAAGGCCATCGGTTTCGCTTTTTGTTTTCTTTTGCACCTTGGCCTTCCCCCGGCTGATAAGCACTCAGCAAAGCTGTAGGCACGCGTCGGGTGAAAGAAACACCAGAAAGTCCCTTGACGGAACCGGCCGCTGGGTATAAATGGTTACATATGGTATCAACCATGAAGAACCACCGTGAGTAAGGCCGACGAGGTCATCCGAAAGAACGTTCTCGAATCGATGCAGACCCAGGTGGAGAACTTCATCCGCGGCAAGATCGGCACGGGGGATTGGAGCCTGGGCGCCAAGATTCCTTCCGAGCGCGATCTTGCCGAAAAGCTCGAAGTCAGTCGCACCACTGTCCGTAATGCCATTCAAGCCCTGACCAATCTCGGGCTCTTTGAGCGCAAGATCGGGCAGGGAACTTTTGTGCGGTCCCTCCCCTCGGCCGACCTCGCCGACGCGCCAGCGGCGCGCGGAACCTTGGGTTACGTCATCTGCAAGGAGCGGGCCCTCCGCAAGCCCCTTTCCACCGAGGCCTTCTATTTTGACGTCTTTGCCGGCATCGAGGAAGAAACCGTGAAATCGGGCAGGCACCTGCTGTTCACCTACCTTGACGACCAGAACGCTGACGAGTTGGGCGCGTTCGGCTCCTTCCTCGACAAGGTCGACGGCCTCGTGCTGGAAGAAGTCAGAAACCCGGTGCTCCTGCACAACCTCCTGGCCCGAAAAGTCCCGGCGGTTCTCATGGCCCCTACAGCCATCGACCCCCGTCTCGACCTCATTACCATGGATTTAACCTCGGGCGTCGAGAAGGCGCTCAACTACCTGCGCGACCTCGGCCACCAGACCATTGGCATCATCAATGGCCCGCTCAAGTTCGAGTCGGCCAGAATTCGGTTCACCGCGTGGAAGGAATGGATGCGGGCTTCGGGCAACGAACCCGAAAGCCGTCTAAGCGACGGCGATGAGGGCTGGTCCGCCGAGGCAGGGTACCAAGCCATGTTGCGCCTGAGAAACCGTTGCCCCGATCTGACGGCCGTCTTCTGCGCCAACGACCTGTTGGCCATCGGTGCTCTTTCGGCTTTGACTCGCCATGGCGTCGCCGTTCCCGCCGACATCAGCGTGGTGGGCTTCGACGACACAGAACTGGCCCGTCACTCCTCTCCGCCGCTGACCAGCATGAAGATTCACACAAGGGCCATGGCCCGGGCAGCGGTGCGCCGCATCCTGGAGAGGATTGAAACTCCGGACTTGCCGGCTGTGGTTGTGGAATTTCCTATCGACCTCGTCCCGAGGGATTCCTGCCGGAAACGTGAGAACGATCAGAAAAAAGGAGGATAGTAACGTTTTTGGTTTTGGAGCGTAGCGAGGAAAGGCTTTGCCAAAGTCGAGGATGAACTGAAACCCGGAGCGTACGTTGGTACGCGAGGCTCGAACGAATCCGAGACGCAGGCAAAGCCTTCCGCAGCAGCTCCAAAACCAAAAAAAGGACAGCCGCGACATCGGGTTCCGCTTGGCCGCTGAGTTCCCGATGCCGCAACCGCCGGTACCAATATAGTCCGGCGACGATCCCGTGAAAAGCATTCGCAAGGAGACACGTCGTATGAAAGTTTTGAAGTTCCTGATGACCACGGCCCTGGCCCTGGTCGCCCTGTCGGCTTTTGCCCAGCAAAAGACCGAGATTACCTACATGGCCTGGTACAACACCACCGAGTCTGAGGCCGCCGATATCCAAAAAACTTTGGATAAGTTCAACACCAGCCAGGACAAGATCCATGTGACCCTCATCACCGTGAGCCGCGCGGACTACGAAACCAAGCTCAACACCATGGCCACGGCCAAGCAGCTCCCCGACACCGCCATCATGGCCGAGCCCATGACCATCCGTTATGCGGCCGCCGGTCTGTTGGGCGACGTCAGCGACATGTACACCGCCGCTGAGGCTCCTCTCAAGTCGTTGGCCTTCACCTACAAGGGAAAGACCGTGGCCTACAGCTGCGCCGACGAGGTCCTCCTTCTGTACTACAACAAGAAGCTCTTCGACAAAGCCGGCGTTGCCTACCCTCCGGCCGTGGCCGACAAGGCGTGGACCTGGGCCCAGTTTGTCGAGGCCGCCAAAAAACTGACCGTCGACAAGAACGGCAAGAACGCAACCCAAGCCGGGTTCGACGCCAAGAACACCGTCACCTACGGGGTTGACTACAACCGCGCCGGCTGGATGTGGCCGGTGGCGGCCGTCTCCAACGGCGGCGGCGTCATGACCCCCGACGGCCAGAAACTGCTGATTGGAACCCCCGAAACCGCCGAGGCTCTGCAGGCGATCGCCGACCTCTACGTCAAGGACAAGGTCGCGCCCTCCAACGCCGACCGCAACAACATGCCCAGCCTCGACGTGAGCCTGCTCACCGGCAAGGTCGCCATGGCCACCAGCGGCCAGTGGGAAATCGGCGTTTCGCTGAAGAACTCGCTCAAGGACGGCCTCGACTACGGTGTGGCGGTCTTGCCCAAGTTCAAGAAGGCCGTGACCTACAACACTGGCGGACCCTTCGTCGTGTTTGGAACCAGCAAGAACCTGGCCGCCTCGAAGACCTTCGTCAAATGGATGAGCGACGAGTCCAACGGTTGGGATCTGATCACCGGAGGCATCTGGATGCCCGTGTCGGCCAAGTGGTACGCCACCGAAGAGGCCCGCAGGAAGTGGTCTGACAACGCCGTTCACCCGGCTTTTGCCCAGTACAACACGGCGGTGATCGACTACGCCATGCACAACGCGGTGCAGGTTCCCTGGTACTACTTCCCCAGCTACGACAAGCTCGACGACCTGATCAACTCGGGAATCGACGCGGTGTGGAACGGCAAAACGACAGCCAAAGCCTATCTGGCTGGAATCCTCCCAAAGGCGCAAAAGCTGTTCGACGAGAATAGACCTAAGTAAAAGTTCCCCAAAGTTACTGCGGGGGATTCTGCCTTCGCCGCTTTCTGCATCGGATGCTCACGTATCAAAGATACGCTCCGCTCCTCCGCACGAAAGCGTCTTGTCAGAATCCCTCCTCGCTACACTTTGGGAAACTTTTCAGCCAGTTCTCGGCTTCTATCTAGGAAAAGGATCCTTTCATGACTACACGTTTTTCTCGCGGAAACACCCGCACGGCCTACCTGTTCCTGGTTCCAGCCCTGGTCGGACTGGTCTTTATGACCATTCTGCCTCTCTTGGGAGTGGCCGGGATCAGTTTGACAAATTGGTCAGGCCTCGAGCCTCCGCAATGGATAGGCTTTGACAACTTTGTCCAACTGTTCAGCGAAGACAACTACTTCTTCCACTCCGTCGCGGCGACGCTCTATTTCGCCTTTGGTTCGGTGATTTCAGGCATTCTCTATTCCTTCCTCGTCGCGCTTCTGCTGAACCAGAAGGTCTTTCTCCGCGGCATGTGGCGATCGATCTTCTTCCTGCCCTACATCGTGCCCATCATTGGTTCAAGCATCGTTTGGTCTTGGATGTACGAAGCCAACTTCGGGGTCTTCAATTGGTTCATGAACCTGATGGGCTTCGATAAGGTGAAGTGGCTTCAGGACGAGGCTCTCGCCAACCCGTCGCTGATTCTCATGACGGTTTGGGGCTGCGGAAACCTGATCGTCATCTTCATGGCCGGGCTACAGAACATTCCCCGCACGTACCTGGAAGCCGTCGAAATGGACGGGGGAAACGCCTGGCACAAGTTCCGGCACGTGACCCTCCCCATCCTGTCGCCCGTGATCTTCTTCAATTTTCTCACCAGCGTCGTCGTGAACCTTCAAACCTTCGTTCCGGCCTACGCCATCACCAGGGGCGGACCAAGCGACTCGACGCTCTCGATGGTCTTTCTCATGTACAGGGAAGGGTTTATGCGCAACAATTTCGGGCATTCCAGCGCACTGTCCCTCCTGTTCTTCTTCTTTGTCGCGGCCCTGACGGCCCTCATCTTCGCCACCTCGCGGCGATTCATGTTTTACGAGGGGGAGTAGAATGCGCCTCAAACAATTTTCGATCCGAACCCTGCTGAACCTCGTCACCGTGGTCGCGGGTCTCGCGTGTCTGTTCCCGTTTCTTTGGATGATCCGCTCATCGCTGATGTCCAATATCGAGATCAACACCTACCCGCCCCACCTGTGGCCCGAGACTCTCCGCTGGGACAACTACCCGAGCGTAATGAACACGTTTCCGTTCGTCCAGTACCTGATCAACACTCTGGTCATCACGCTGCCGTCCTTGGTCGGTGTTCTGCTCACCTCGACCCTTGCCGCCTACTCGCTGGCGCGCCTGGACTTTCCGGGCAAGCGGCTGCTGTTTGTGCTTGTCATCGGCAGCATGTTGATTCCCACCGCCGTCACCATCATTCCGATCTTTCTGGGATGGACGGCTTTGGGCCTGTCGAGCGGCTACATTCCGCTCATCGTTCCAGCCTTTTTGGGAGGGGGAGCGTTCAACATCTTCCTTTGCCGTCAGTTCCTTATGACCATTCCTCGCGACCTGGACGAGGCGGCTCTCATCGACGGTGCCAGCCACCGGCAAATTCTGTTCGACATCTTGTTGCCCCTGGTCGCGCCTGTGTTGATCTCCATCGGGTTGTTCACGTTCATTCTGTACTGGAACGACCTTCTGGGTCCGCTGATCTATATCAACAACACCGAACAGAACACCATCAGCCAGGGCTTGGCCAACTTCAAGTCTGGCTTCGGCACCGACTGGAAGGCCATCATGGCCGCCTCGGTGATGGCCATCGTTCCGCCGGTGACTCTTTACTTCATTGGCCAAAAATACTTTGTCGAGGGCATCGTCCTCTCAGGATTGAAATCATGAACACAACAACCAAGACAGGTCTTGAATCTGTCCGTGTCAAAAATGGATTTTGGAGGCAGAAGGCCGATCTTGTCGCCCGTGAAATGCTTCCGTTCCAATGGAAGGCTTTGAACGACCAAATTCCAGGAGCCGAACCAAGCCACGCCATGGAGAATTTCCGCATCGCCGCCGGCGAAGCGAAAGGCGCCTTTCACGGGACCATTTGGCAGGACAGCGATGTCGCCAAGTGGCTAGAGGCCGCAAGCTACTCGCTGGCTGATCAGCCGAACGCCGAACTCGAGGCCCAAGTTGACGAAGCCATCCGTCTCATCGGAAAAGCCCAGGGACCAGACGGCTACGTCAACACCTGGTTCACCCTGATGGGCCCCGAAAAGCGTTGGACTGACCTCGTTTGGGGACACGAGCTCTACAGCTGCGGTCACCTGATCGAGGCCGCTGTCGCCCACTTCCAGTCCACAGGTAGCCGGAAGTTACTCTCCGTCATGGCACGCTACGCCGACTATTTAGTTACCGTCTTTGGTCCCGGGGGACCCCACGAGCACGATACCTGCGGCCACCCCGAAATCGAACTAGCGCTCCACCGGCTGGCCGATGCCACAGGAGAGGTGCAGTACCGCGACTTGGCCTGCCATTTTGTCGATATCCGGGGTAAGGAACCCGAGCGCTACATCGGCAAAAAGCCCATAGGTTTCGAGATTCCCAATAACCGCTGGTTCCTTCCCGACTACTTTCAGGCCCATCTGCCGGTTCGAGAACAGCATCACGCCGAAGGGCATGCGGTCAGGGCCATGTACCTCTACAACGCCGTGGCACGCCAAGCAAAGCAGACAGGCGACCCGGCGCTGAGGGCCGCGCTGGAGTCTCTGTGGACCTCGGTCACCCAGCGGAGGATGTACATCACCGGCGGTCTAGGGTCGCACGCGGAAGGAGAACGGTTCACTGTCGACTACGACCTTCCCTCCGACACGGCGTACACCGAAACCTGCGCTTCGATCGGCTTCCTTTTCTGGGCGAAGGCCATGCTTGAGCTCGACCCCCAAAGCCGTTACGCCGACGAAATGGAGCGGGTGCTCTTCAACGGCGCGCTGTCAGGGATGGCGCTCGACGGCAAACGCTACTTTTACGTCAATCCTCTCGAAGTGGTTCCCCTGGTCGCCCGAAGCCGCTACGACATGGCTCACGTCAAGACCGAACGGATTGCGTGGTTCGGCTGTTCCTGCTGTCCCCCCAACATTGCACGGATGGTGACGTCGGTGGGTCGGCACGCCTGGAACGCCTTCGGTTCAACGATCCGGATCGACCAGTTTATTGACAGCGAGGCTTCCTTTCTTCTCGAAGGCGGTCCCGTGACCCTTGAACTCTCGACCCGCTACCCCTGGGACGGAAGAATTTTGGTCACCGTCAAAACCAAAGCGCCGGTGAGGTTCACTCTCGCCGCCCGGATTCCCGGATGGTGCTCCTCTTATTCGGCTTCGGTGAGGGAGGAATCTCTGGAGCCGAAAACCCAGCCCGATGGCTATTTCAAAGTCGACCGCGAATGGATAGACGGCGAAAAATTCGATCTTGATCTGGCCATGCCTGTGAGGTTCCTTGAGGCCAACCCCCAGGTGGCGGAACTGGCCGGCAAGGTGGCAGTAGCCCGCGGTCCTCTGATTTTCTGCGCCGAAGAAGCGGACAACGGTAGCGACCTCCACAACCTCGTCGTGGACCCGGCATGTCCGGCGACCGCCCGTTTTGAACCCGCCCTGATGGGAGGGAGTTTAAGGATCTACCTGCAAGGCCGCCGCTCTCCCTTGAGCCGCCAGGAAAGTTTGTACACTGCCTGGGCACCCCGGTCTGCCGACGACGGGGTCGAGGTAGTCCTCACTCCCTACCACCAATGGGGCAACCGCAAGCCTGGCCAGGAAATGCGTGTCTGGCTCAGAACGGGAAGGGTTTGCTCATGATGGTCACCCTGTTCCTCGACAAGGAGTTTGTCCGAGGTCCGATCGACGATCGCCTTTACTCGTCGTTTCTTGAACAGATGGGAAGAGCCGTCTACGGCGGTGTGTACGAACCAGGTCACGCCTCGGCCGACAAGAACGGCTTCCGCACCGATGTCCTGACTCTGGTCAAAGACCTTCGCCTTCCCCTTGTCCGCTATCCAGGCGGAAATTTTGTGAGTTCGTTTCAGTGGGAAGACTCCGTCGGCCCGGCGGACCAGCGCCCAAAGCGGCTCGATCTGGCCTGGCGGGCGGTGGAACCCAACACCTTCGGTCTGGCAGAATTCATGAAATGGACCAAGGCTGCCGCGACCGACCCCATGCTGGCGCTGAACCTGGGCACACGGGGCATCGAGGCCGCCTCCGCCCTCGTGGAGTACTGTAACCACCCTGGCGGAACCTACTTGAGCGATTTGCGCAGGGCACACGGCGATGCTGACCCATACCGAGTCAAGGTTTGGTGCCTGGGAAACGAACTCGATGGACCCTGGCAGGTTGGTCAGAAGACGGCCGACGAGTACGGCCGGGTCGCGTTCGAGACCGCCAAGGCTCTCAAGCTTTTTGACCCCTCTCTAGAACTCGTGGCTTGCGGATCGTCGTTTCCCGAGATGCCGACCTTTCCCCAGTGGGAGGCCACCGTGCTTGAACACTGCTACGAAAAGGTCGACTACCTGTCGCTACACCAGTACCAGAACAACCACGCCGAAGACCTGCCAACCTACCTGGGAACCTCGATCGGCATGGACAGATACATCGACGCCGTCATCGCCACCTGCGACTACGTGGCCGCCAAAAAACGAATCAAACGGCCCATGATGCTGTGCTTCGACGAGTGGAACGTCTGGTTCCACACCCTGGCCAGCGACAAGGGTCAAGAGCCGTGGACGGTCGGCCCACCCCTGCTTCAGGACGTTTATACCTTCGAGGACGCCTTGGTGGTGGGGTGTCTGATCAACTCTCTGATCCGCCATGCCGACCGGGTGAAGGTCGCTTGCCTGGCGCAACTGGTCAACGTGATTGCTCCCATCATGACGCGCAACGGGGGAGGAGCCTGGCGGCAAACCATCTTCTGGCCATTCTTCTACGCTTCGAAGTACGGTCGCGGGACCTCGCTTGAGGTGAGGACCAGCGGCGAAGTTTACGACAACCCGACCCACGGCCAGGTTCCTTGGCTCGACGCCACCGCTGTTCTTTCCGAAGACGGCACGGAACTGAGGCTGTTCCTGGTGAACCGGAACACGCAACCGCTGCCGGTGGACGGCCGCCTTGTGGGTTTTGAGGACTGGAGGCCCATCGAGCACGTGGTTTTGCACCACGACGACCCCATGGCGACCAACACCGAACAGGCACCCGAAACGGTGACTCCCCGTTGCCTTCCTCTTGTCAGAACTCCGGAAGAGCCGGCCAGCCTCGTCCTGGAGCCTCTCAGTTGGAATCTGCTCCGCCTTCGCAGCAAGAATCGGTAAGGAGAAACCCGTGTTCAAGACTTTTTCTGTCGGCACCAAGTTGGGCGGTTCCCTCGCGGTCGTGACTTTACTCCTAGCGGTTCAGGGTGGCGTCGGCTGGTTCTCGGTCCAGCACATGGTCGGGCAGGAGTTCTTCTTGGGCACTCTGCTCGACACCACCGTCGCCGCCGATAAGCTCAACGCCAAGGTCATCGACTTTTCGCGCACTCTGCTGAACCACATCGCCGAGTCGAACGACACGACCATGTTCAACCTCAAGATCAGCCTCAAGGGAATCCAGGAAGACATCAAAGCCGGTCTCCAGACGCTCAAGAGCCAGACCGGGCCGTCGGACCTTGAGACGCTGTCGGCTCTCGAGTCTGACCTGAACAAGTTCTTCGAACCCAAAGACACCATCCTCACGCTGTCTGCAACCGGACACAAGGCCCAGGCCCTGAGCGCCTACAACGACTCGGTCGCCGCACTTTTGACCGGCCTGAACGGGCAACTCACTGCCCTCATCGCTGGAAACGCCAGCAACTACAGCCAAGCGTTTCGGGCCGATGCGGAACAGGCCGACGGGGTGGTCACCACCCTCCTGCTACTCACGGCCGCGGCCGTGGTCCTAGCCATTCTCCTTTCCATCCTGCTCATCGGCATGTTCCGCAAACCGCTGAGGGCCGCTCTGACGTTGTCTGGAGCCATCAGCAGGGGAGATCTCACCCACGGGGTCGATCCCAAGATCCTGAAAAAGAAAGACGAACTAGGCAGTCTGATGCGCGCGCTCGAGGGCATGCAAACCGACCTTGCGCGGTCGGTCAGGCAGGTCGACACAAGCGCTGAAGGCCTGAAACTCGTGGGAGGCCAGCTCGACCGCGCCATCAAGGACACCCTCGACGCCGTGGAATCCATCGGGCAGTCGGTCGAAATCGTGAAGGCAAAGGTCCAGAATCAGAACACAAGCGTTACGGAAACCTCCGCGACGATCACTCAGATTGCCAAGAGCATGGAATCTTTGGAAGGCGGCATCGACAACCAGACCAGGGCCGTGACCCAGTCGTCGGCTTCTATCGAACAAATGATGGCCAACATCGTGTCGGTGACGCGCAACGTCGAGCAGATGGGCGAAGAGTTCACCAAATTGGTGGGCGCTTCGGACAACGGACGTTCCAAGCTTGTAACGGTCAGAGAAAAGATCCGCGTCGCGAGCGAACAGAGTTCGAAACTGACCGAGGCCAACGAGGTCATTCGTGGCATCGCGGCCCAGACCAACCTTTTGGCCATGAACGCCGCCATCGAGGCGGCCCATGCAGGCACGGCCGGAAGGGGGTTCGCCGTCGTTTCCGATGAAATCCGCAAGCTGGCCGAATTGGCCTCGAAACAGTCGGATGAAATCGGCCGGGACGTCGAGGCCATCCTGAAGGAAATACTGACGGTGGTCGACGCCGCCGGTGATTCCGAAAAGGCCTTCGGGGTCGTTCTCGAAGAAATCGACATCCTCAACCGGTTTGAGCACGAGGTCAAACAGACCATGGTGGAGCAAAGTGAGGGGTCGAAGCAGATTCTGGAGGCCATGGCGCAAATCAAGGAGATGACGGGTTTTGTGAGCAACAGCGCCGCAGAGATCACCCGCGGGAGCCAGTCCATCCGGGCCGAAATGCAGACCCTTTCCGGAGTCAGCGAAGACCTGGGCACGAGCATGGGAATGATCGACAAGAGTTCCCAGAGGATTCAGACTGTCACCGCGCTTCTTGAAAATACGGGCGAACGCAACCGAATCCAGATCGAAGCGCTCGCGGGGGTGGTCGCCAAGTTTACTTTGCCCGAAATGAGCGAAACTCCACTAGAATAGAGGCATGGTCCTTGCCGCCTCTTCCAATCCCCTGTCCCTACGCACCACGTGGTTGGGAAAGATGATCCTCTCCCTCGATGACCTGCCTCTGCTGGCGCTCTGGTGGCGAAAGGACCACAGCGTCGCCAAGATCCGTTACTTCCATGTTCCCGACAACCGCCTGTGCGAGATGATCGTCCGCATGCCCGAGGAGTCGCTTGGCACGCACTTGGAACTGCTCCAAAAGTGCCCCTGGAAGGACGTTCTGCTCGCCCAAGAGGGCCTCTATACCCTTTTACTCACGGTCAGACATCCGGTTTCGATCAAACACACCTACTATGCGCTGGACCAACTGGCCCGCAGACTTCCCCCAGGGGAGGCCGAATCGGCCTTGAAGTACACCCTGGCGCTGGACTTTGAACGCACAACTGCCTATTTTCTCGACGGTTTTCCCCCGAGAGAATCGCTGGCCGACATGGTGGGCATTCCTGCCGCGCTCGTGTTGCCTCTCGTTGTGGGCTGTCAGTCCATCCCCGAGGCCGAACGCCACGATTTCATCAACCTAGTCCAAAGTTTCGTGGGATTTTTCGGCCAAGCCAACGTCACCACGTCGGACTTTCTGCTCGACTTCATCGGCATCCTCACCAAATCGGACGCTTCGGTTCCCCTTCCCCTCATCTTGTACCGCATGCTTTCTCTGGCCAGAAACGAGAACTTCAGCGAGCTGCTCAAGACCGTTTCTCTCTACGAATACCTGGCCCGCATCGGGCACACCATCGACCTGTGTCCCATCACTACCTGGGATCAGCTCATCGAGCAGATCCAGGCGGTTGCCCGGAGCTTGGCCAGCCAGATCGCAGGGACTTCTGACCTCGGCGCCATCAAAGACAAGAAGATCCTCGACACCTTCCTGTCGATCCTTCCCGACTACCTGAAGTACACGCAAAGCTCGCGGTGGGATGCCGCCCAGAAACAGCAGTTGCAGGAGTGCCTCAAACTTTTTCTGCAGACGGGCAGCATTTCTGTCTTGAAGTACGGCGACTCGTGGAAGGTTCAGATCATGGCCATGCTCAGCAAACAGCTTTCACCCGAGGGCGCCGAGGCCTTCCTCACCCGATGGGTGACGCCCCAAACCATCTACACCTACGACTACTCGGTCGATCCTCGCCTCAAGCTTGAGGAGATCAACCGGCTGGAACAGCTGCACGCTCATGTCGATCTGGCCAGCCTGGGCATTCCCATCCCCGAAAAGTACAAGCACCTTGTCCTCCACCCCTTCACGAGCACCTACTACGACACCAAGCGGGAACTGCTGGGCTCAGGGGCCACCGCCCCGCCGGAACAGACCTTCCTCCTGCTCGACAGCCAGCACCACGCCAAGATCCTCTTCTATAAGGAGCAGGCCGAGGTCCGCTACGACCCGACCAAGCCCGACAGCGTCTTCGTCAAGGGCATCACAGGCCTGTTCAAGGAGGCCTGGCTCCAAATCTCAGGAAAGGACCTGACCGACAGGGAACTGCTCGATCTTGAAGACATGCGTGAAAGAATCGCCCCCATGATTATGGGACTGTCGCCCAGCAAGGACCTTCCCGACCTTGTGGAAACAGTTCTGGAGCGGTGTCGGCTCGACCGGAAAAGAACGTCGATCGAAGTTCAAGAGAGGCTGCGAAAACGCCTCCGCGAGGCCATCACCCAGCACAGGCGGCAGTACAAGGACTTCTACGACAACATCTTGCAATACAAGCTGTTCCGCTACTTTCACGACTATCCCGAGCGCAAGGCCCTCCTCGAGAGCGTCATCCACGCGCAAAACTACGACGAGTTCTGCCAGGCGCGAAGCCATCTGTTGATGACCATCGACCTCGAAAAGAACGCCAACCAGGTTCTGGCGTCGCTCATCGGCGACAAGGAAATCGCGTACCTGCGCAAACTCATCTACCAGTACAACTTCACCCGCGCCCTGAAGCTCTTCGACTTCATTGTGACCAAGGAGACCAAGAAAGAGAAACCGAAGGTTCACGACATGATCATCAACTACGCCAAACTCCTGGCCCAGATCAAGTCTTCGAGCCACAAGACCTCGAGCGCCGACGCCAAAGAGAGGCTTGAGGGCTTCGTCGACCTCTTGAATAGGAACTGGGCCCAGTTCGACCAGTTCCTCAAGCAGGAAGGAACCAACCGGGCGCTTGAATACCTGTTCGCCGGCTACCCTCTGACCAAGGAGAACCGCGACTTTCTGATCGAGGTTTGCCGCAACTACCTGAACAACGAAACCCGGCGGATCTACGCCCGCATTGAACTGTGGGACAGCGACAGGTTCCTCGACTGGATCACCGTGGCCCGAACCGTCTACGAGCCCCACGTCGCCCACCAGCAGAGCTGCATGCATCCAGACAAGATCAACGCCCGCACCGGAAAGACCGAGTACCTGATGGGGTATATCCGGTCGCCGTGGGTGAAGCAGATCTACGTGGGCAGCAAAGATCTGTTTGACCCCTTCGACGAGCACAACAAGATCCGCTGCATCATGTTTCTGACTCCCGCCATCATCGACGGCAAACAGATGCTGGCCCTCAATGTTCAGCATCCGTATCCGCTCAATCCGACACGGGAGGCTTGGAGGGTCCTGATGGAGGGGTGCCGGAAACTTTCGTCGCAGTACGGGGTACCTCTGCTCTTCCCCAACGTTTCGACCGAAGAGGTGCAGCACGCCGCGATTCAGACACGGACCAAACTATTCGCCCACGTCGAGGCCATGCGGATCAACCTCTTGGTGCCTCGAAGCCCGCACGAACTTCAGCAGCGCGACGATTCGGAGCTCAGCAACCTCCCGTCGCCGAAAGATCACGTCTTCCTCGGTCAGACAATCACCTCTTCGATGATCACCAGCAAGTACTGGGTGATCCTTCCGGAATAGAAGCGGACTCCAGGAGGATTGGACCTTGACGGATCTTGGAAGCGGGTCTACTTTTCGTCAACGCGCGTTGATTCTGCGCGTCACAAGACAACGCTCTTGAGGAGGAAACATGAACGTACTGCTGAAAAAGGTCACAGGTTTGGCCCTGATGGCGGCGGTTGGAGTCACCGGAGCCATGGCCCAGGCCAAGCCGCTCAAACTTTGGGTGTACGACAAGACCCGAATCGACGTCCTGACCCAAATTGGAAAAGACTTCGAGGCCAAGTACAAGATTCCCGTGGAAGTCTCCATGGTCGACTTGGGTCAGATCAAGAGCCAGTTCGCCCTGGCCACTGGCGGCGCGGATGCGGCCGACCTGGCGATCATTCCCCACGACAACCTCGGTCCTCTGGTCGAAAACAGCGCCGTCCTGGAAGTCAAACTCGGCAACAAGGCCTCCAACTACCTGCAGCCGGCCATTGACGGCTTCAAGTACAACGGCAAGCTCTACGGGCTCCCGCTGTCTGTTGAAAACATCGGTTTCTTCAGAAACACCGACTTGGTTCCCAAGGCTCCCGCCACCTGGGACGAAATGATCGCCATCGGTAAGAAACTGATGGCCGAAGGGAAGGTCTCCCAGATCATGGGCTTCCCCGACACCGGCTACAACATCTTCCCGATCTACACGTCCTTCGGCGGTGCCATTTTCGGCAAGAAGGCCGACGGGAGCCTCGACCCAAACAACGTTCAACTGGCCAACGAAGGCATGGTCAAGGGGCTGTCGCTCGTGGTCCAGATGATTAAGGACAAACAAGCTCCCGGCACCATCGACTGGGACGGAGCCCACGTGCTATTTGAGAGCGGCAAGGCTCCTTTCATCTCCACAGGTCCCTGGGCCATCGACCGGTTCAAGAAGTCTGGGGTGCACTACGCGATCTCGGCGTTTCCGGCCGCGACCAAAGGTGGAAAGGCCGGAGCTCCCTTCCTTGGTGTCCAGGGTCTGATCGTCAGCTCGGCCTCGAAGCAGGCGGCCCTTGCGATGGCGTTCGCCACCGAGTTCCTGGCCAGCGAGAAGTATATGAACCTACTCTACAAGGCCGACACCCGACCATCCGCCTGGAAGTCGGTCAACGCCATGGCCAACGATGCTGACGCTAAAGGCTTCGCGGCCGCCGGTGTCGCCGCTATCCCGATGCCGTCGATCCCGGCCATGGGCTACGTGTGGGACGCGTGGACCTCGGCCGCCAGCTTGGCAATTTCGGGTGAAAAGACCCCCGCCGATGCTCTGGCCGCAGGCAAGAAGCAGGTTGATACCCAGGTCGCCGCTGCCGCGAAGAAGTAACTTGTTGTGAACGAGGTTCCCATGGAAGCACGCCCCAAAAACAAATTGTCTACCGATTCGATTCTGAGGCTCACCGGAGCGTTTGCTCTGGTCTTCCTGGGAGCCTTCGCCGACTTCCACTTGTGGAAGGACGGCTACGTTCCGCTGGCCGCCATGGTCTCCGCCGTGGTCATCTTTGTCTTCCTGATTCTTGTCAAGAAGACGTTGACCGCGTGGCGGTGGATGGCGGTCGGCATCATCATGGCTTTCCTGTTCACTGTCTTTCCCATCCTCTACACGATCTACCTCTCGTTCATGAACATGTCGAGCGGCCATCTGGTTACCGAGCCCCAGGCCGTCAACAGGATTCTTGGCGAGATGACCACGCCGGCCGATGCCAAGTCCTACGCTTGGGAAGCCTACAAAGACGGCGCGGGAAACTGGCTCTTGCTGGTTACCGATGAGCAGCAGAAGTCATTCACGGTCAAAGTGGGCCAGCCGCCCAAGCCCTTCACCCTTGCAGGAGACGCTCCCGAAGCCATCGAGGGCTACACCCACCTTGACGCCATTGCCAAGGTTCAGGGCATCCAGGACCTGACGACTGTAGAATTCGGGGTCGAGCCGAACATCATCACCGTGCAGGACATGAGTTCGGCAACCACCGTCGTCCCCAAGTATTCCTGGGACCCTGCCACCGACACCATCACAGCGCGGATCGACGGGACCAAGTATGTCCCTGTTAAGGGCACCTTCACCTCGCCGACTGGCGACAAGCTTTCCCCCGGATTCTCCGTCCCGATAGGATTTGAAAACTATTCCAAATTCCTAGGCAATCCTGGTTTCTTCGCCCCCATGGCCGAGATCATCGGCTGGAATGTCGCCTTCTCCTTCTTCTCCGTCGTGATCAGCTTTCTCGTCGGTATGGTTATCGCGCTGATGTTCGAGGACCTACCGGGAAAGCGCATCATCCGGGCGCTCCTCATCCTTCCCTATCCTATCCCGGTCTTGGTTTCGATCATGGTCTGGCGGGGACTTCTCAACGACAATATGGGTCTGGTGACCACCATTCTCGATTCAATCTTCGGCGGGCACCCGCACTTCTTCACTGATACAGGCTGGACCCGGTTCGCCGTGATTCTGATCAACGTCTATCTGTCGTACCCGTACTTCTTTATTCTGTGTTCCGGGGCGCTGAAATCCATTTCGAAGGACCTTTACGAGGCCGCCGAAATCGACGGAGCGACACCGTGGCAGGCCTTCCGGGCCATCACCCAGCCGATGCTCCTGCGGATACTGATGCCTCTGCTCATCGCCAGTTTCAGCTTCAACTTCAACAACTTCACCATCATCTGGGGCTTCAACGCCGGGTTGCCAGCCATGGCCGACACAATTGTGCCCATGGGCCACACCGACCTACTGATCTCGTTCATCTACCGGCTAGGCTTCAGCCAAGCGTCGGTCGCCGACTATGGCTTCTCGGCGGCGATAACCGTGCTGCTCTTCGTCCTGGTCGGGCTGTTCGTCTACTTCCAAACGCGGAACACCAAGTCGATCAAGGAGGCCACCTGACATGGCTAAACGAACCTCCCCCTTGTCGCTGATCTTGAGGTATCTCCTCGCCCTGGTCCTTGTCATCTTTGCCGTTGTTCCCTTCCTCTGGGTCGTTTCGACGTCGCTGAACGCCGCCAAATCGCTCATGGGCGCGCATTTCTGGCCAGACCACTGGACGATGGGGAATTACGGCGACCTTCTCTCCTCCCAAACGCTCAATTTCAGCCTCTGGATGTTCAATTCGTTCAAGATTTCGGCGATTTCGGTGGTGCTGATCGTAGCGATCACCTGTCTGACGGCCTACGCTCTTTCGCGGTTCCGGTTTCGAGGCAAAAGGATCATCATGCTGGCGATCATGGTTCTCAACGTGTTTCCAGGTATCCTGGCCATGATTGCGATCTACAGCCTCATGCAGCAGGTGGGGAACTACATTCCTTTCCTCGGATTGAACACCCATGGAGGCCTCATTGCCATCTACGTCGCAGGCGCGATGAGTATCAACGTCCTCATGGTGAAGGCGTACATCGATTCGGTGCCGGTGGAACTCGACGAATCGGCGCACATTGAAGGAGCCACCTCGTGGCAGGCGTTCTGGAAGATCGTGTTTCCCATCATCCGTCCCATGGTGGTGACGGTGGGGATCCTGGCCTTCATGACCACTTACGGCGACTTCATTATCGCCAACCTCCTTTTGAAGGGAAACGAGAACGTCACCGTCATGGTGGGCATCTATCAGTTTACCCAGCAGCGGTTTGATACCAACTGGGGCGAGGTGACTGCAGGGACCGTGGTCGCGGCCATTCCCGTGGCCGTCCTGTTCTTCTTTGCCCAGAAATCCATCCTTAGCGGCATCGTTTCGGGCGCGGTCAAGGAGTGACCTTTCACGCCCTTTTCGCATGCTGAGTTCAACCTTATGAAATCGAATCGAGCCGCTTCCATCCGCCGGACAACCCAAGACGACGTCGCTCTGCGCGCGGGCGTGACGAGGTCCGTTGTCTCGTATGTGCTCAACAGCAACAGCAGGGCGGTGGCCTCCGAAACGCGAGACAGGGTTCTCCAAGCTATCGACGAACTGGGCTATCGACCCAACCAGGCGGCACAGAGCCTTGGTTTCGGCCGGCATAGTCCCCATGCCTTGAAACAGATCGGCATTGTCATTCCCAGTGTCGAGTTCTTTCTCAGACCTTACTACACCGAGATCTTGGCGGGAATTCACCTCCAGGCCCACGAGAATTCCTACCACATCCGGTTCATCCGGTTCTTCGATGAACTTCGCAACCCCATTGTCTTCAACAGTCTGATCACAGACGATGCGGTGGGAGGTTTGCTCTTGATTGCGCTCGACCAGGTGATCAAGACGGCCCAGGACAAGTTGCTTCTGACCCAAATGGAAGAAAGGATCGACAACATCGTCTGCGTTGAGTGGCAGAAGGAGGGTCTTCAGTCAGTCCACTTTGACCGGCAGGAGGCGGCCGAAAAAGCCGCGAGGCACTTGATTGGCCTGGGCCATCGAAAAATCGCTTACATTGGAGAGTCAGACAACCGGGTCGTCGGATTCTTTCAAGCGCTGCGGACCCAAGGGCTCGTCCAGCCGGCGCCCGACTGCGTGGAGTCGGGCAACGACATGAAGTCGGGGTTCGAGGCGGCCGATCGGTTGACAACCGCCCACCCCGAAGTGAGCGCGGTGGTCGCCGGTTCCGACGAGGTGGCCATTGGCATTCTGAGGTTTTTGGACCAGAAAGGAATCTCGGTTCCCGCCAGGATGTCGATCGTCAGTATCGACAACATCGCCATGTCCGAGTTTGCCAGTCCTCCCTTGACGACAATCAATGTCCAGAAGGCCGCGATGGGGCGAACGGCCGTTCAAGGGATTATCGACCGTGACCGACGGTCGGTCCGACCCAGCGAGGGACCCTTCAACATTCTGCTTCCAACCTCTCTTGTGGTTCGGGAGTCCTGTGCCCCGTACCGGGTGCAAGACTAGCGACCTGTTTTGAGCAGCTCCAAGTCGTCGAAATTGCCCCAGCATCCGTTCTTCCCGTCGACGGTGAGGGCGATTTCAAGGGTCCCGTCGGTCACCTTGACCGCTTCGATGGTGTAGTCCTTCCACTTCTTCCACCCCGTGTTCACAATCTTTCGTAGAACTTCTTCTGAGGCACCCGAACGGACCGAAAGCGTCATGGAATTCTCGCCCCCTCCCCCCATCGACCAAACCCGCAGCGAATAGACTCCGTCTGCTAAGCCCCCAACCTTCTGGCGGGCTGTAAACCGGAAGGCTTTGTCCTTCCAGTACTTGAGTGTGTAGTTGCCGGTTCTCGCGTTGCCCGGGTTGTTTTCGACTTTCACGGCATCGGCGTCTCCTTCAATCTTCCAGCCGCCAAAGGTCCCCGATTCGAAACCCGGGTCCTGAAGAAGGTTCGAAAACGGGACGATGGTCACGTTGGCGTTGAAGGACAGCTTGGTTCCGGTCAAGGTGCCTCGGAGCGTTATCGGCCCAGGCGCTGTGACCGCGCTGCGGACAACAGGATCCCAGGTGACCGGGACCCAACGGTAGGCATCGTCGGAAAAGAGAGTCTGGACCCGGTCCGGCACGGGCCAATCCTTGGCGTCGAGTGCCCAACCGAGGGTGACAGGCAGAACCTCGACGGGAACAGGCGCGACGGAAGTCCCTTGCAGACCTACCCTCCGAAAAACATCTAGCGAAGGGACGGCCCACCCACTGGAGCTGAAAAGAGTCATGTTGTCCCAGTTGTTTCCCTCGCCGGACTTCCAACCCACGCCCTTGATGGGGAGCCAGGCTGGCTCCCAATAGAAGACACCCAGTCCCCTGTTGTCGGGCACGGCCGCCACGGCCGCCATTACGTCTCGAACGGCGGTCGCTTGCCCCTGAGGCGTGGCCCTGTAGCCGCCGGTCAAATCCAGGCCGGGACCAAAAGCGTTGCTGAACCCGTCGGCGTCTTCGATCGTCCGCGCGTAGGCCGTTTCTAGGACCGCCACGTCTTTGTGATAGCGGGCACTGACAACTTTGAGGTTGTCGGCCAGCTGTTCAAGAGGACCATGCCAGAACGGATAGTACGAAAATCCCACGATGTCGAAGTCAAGGTTTCGCTTTGTCAGTTCGTCAAAGACCCTCTGGTAGAGCTCGTGGTCCCCGCCGTCGGCCAAATGAACGGCGATCTTGGCGCTCGGGTCCAGTTCGCGAACGGCCTTGGCACCCGCCGAGAGGAGCTGGGCTAGGCCGTCCAGGCCTCCCACCTTCTCTTCTGGGGTGGATTTCCAGGTCTTTCCGGTCGGCCAGAGCATGCCGCCGTTGATCTCGTTGCCGAGCTGCACCATATCGGGCAACGCCTTCGCCTCGGCCAAAGCGGCCAGAACCCTCTTGGTGAAATCGTACACAGCCTTGTCCAGGGCGGGCAGGTCCAAGTCCTTCCACGCCTTCGGGGTTTCCTGGTGGGCAGGGTCAGCCCAGAAATCGCTGTAGTGGAAGTCGAGCAGCACCTTAAGGCCAAGGGCCTTGGCCCGCCTCGACAGTTCAATAGTGGTCGCCAAGTCGTTGTTGCCGCCGCCAACCGGAACCCCGGCCAGAGTCGGATCATTCCACAACCGCAGCCTTACCCAATTGATGCCGTGGCTTTTCAAAAGGACCAGCAGGTCACCGGGTTTGCCATCGACGTCGCGGAAGTTGCCGCCGGCTTTCTCGACGGCCAGGAGCGTCGAAATATCGGCCCCGCGAATAAAGTCGGCACTAAGCCCCGCAATAGGATTGATCTGAAGATCTTGAGCTCCCACAACTGTAGGGAATGCTACAAACAGCGGAACGAGCAGACGGAGGAAAAACGAATCTTTCATGCCATCAAAAGTGGTGCCAAGCCGCCTTCTCGTCAATCTTGAATCGTCCAGGCTTCGTGGTAGTATGAGAGCCGGACCTTAAGGAGGCATCCTCCCATGACGTTCCTCGGCATCAGTGCCATTGAATGGGTCGGCTACACCGCTTCGGTCATCGTGGCTGTCTCTCTGACGATGACTTCCATCGTCAAACTCCGTTGGTTCAACCTTGCGGGAGCTGGAGTGTTCTCGGCCTACGGCTTTATTATTGGTGCCCTCCCCGTCGGATTCCTCAACCTGTTCATCGCCCTGATCGACCTCTACTATCTAGCGAAATTGCATTGGGAGAGGTCAGACTTCCTCATCCTTGCCGTCAAAGCCTCGGACGAACTGCGCGACCACTACCTGGAGGTCCACAAGGCCGACATCGCCAAGTTCGCCCCCCAGTTCGACAGGACAATGACAGACACTCTCGAATCCTTCTGGCTGCTCAAAAATTCGGTTCCAATTGGACTCCTGGCCGGGAAACGAAGGGCCGACACCCTCGAAATTGTCCTGGACTACGTTGGGCCCGAATACAGGGACTTCAAGATGGGCACGTTCGTTTACTCAAGTGGAGAGTACTTCAAATCGCTGGGCATACGAACCCTCGCCGTTGCCGTCCCAGGAAACCCGCACGAGAACTACCTGAAGAAGATGAAACTCGAACGCGTTGGTGATCGGTTCGAAAAGCGCTTCTGAGATGTGAGAGCTTAAGGGGCCGTCGTTGTCTGTGATATCCGAGGGTCGGTGACCCCGAAACGGTACACCGCCCAACCGGCCAAGGCCACTACGGCGCTGAGGGCGAACATTGCTGGATAGCCCCGCGGAGCTGCCAGAAGCCAGGCCAAGACCAGTGACACCACATTGAGGAGCAAACCCCACGATACCAGCATACAGAGGGCGGCAACGCCGATAGCCATTGTGAAGCCAGTACGGAAGTCAGAAAACACGAACAAGAATGGGAGGGCCAGGGCTCCAAGAATGCCGGTCTCATTGCCAATGAAATTGGCGATTCCACAGAAACGACCTCGTCGGTCTGTTGGAATAATCTTCGCGATCAAGTCTTGCCAGCCACCGAGGATGACCCCCAACGCCCCCACAATGCCATGCGTAAAGAACGAAGAATGCTGTTAACGCCCAAAGCTGCTGACCATCCGCGAGAAGCCAGACCGCAACGGGCAAGAGAATCAGCGGAAGGCGCTCGACGAAGAAGCCGATATGGGCGCGAAAGACAATCTTCCTGGGCGCATGGGCGACAGATTTGGCGACCAAAAGTTGAGTAGTCAAGGCATTAGCGTGGTAGGTGAACCTGTTGAGCTGGCAGAGGTCGCGAGACGGTCGTGCGCACCTGCCCTTTTTTTGCATTGTTCAATCCTCGCAAATCCCTGACAACAGGTTCTTGCTCTCAAGCCGCATCATGATCTCAGAGAGTTTCTCTTCGCTGAAAGGCTTGATGAGGTATTCGTCAACTCCCGCTTTGGCGGCCTTCATGATGTTGTGCCTCTCGAAGACAGAGGTAATCATCACCAAGGGCAAATTCGTGAATTGAGGTTCTTTCCTAATCTGCTTCACTAACTCAAGTCCATTGATGTTTGGGATATTCCATTCCAGGAAAACGATGTCTAAAGGTTGTCCCTGAATCAATTTCAAGGCGTCTTGTCCGTCGCTCGATTCGAGAATTTCGGCACAGTCATAGCCAATGTTGACGAGCGAGTTTTTCACAATTCGCCTCATAACAGAAGAATCGTCAGCGATCAGAACCCGCATCGCGACAGAATTGACGATAGGTGGGCTGGATTCAGGGGTCTTCTGGTCTTGACTGCCCTCGACTTTCATTCTTCTTGACAATGTCTTCTCCCCTGCGACAAGCTAATCACGAGCTTTTAGTACGATTAACCGACCTTCAACGAACATTAGTTTCGGGAAAAGTTGGTCCGGAGCTATGTCTAGAAAAAGGGTTTTTTAAAACGAAAAGTGGCTTGCGGCAGTGACTAAGGCATCTTTGGCCTTGCCAAACTTGGTTCCACAAAATGTACAATCGTCCAATGGCGCGTGCCTGTCAATGCGAATTCACATGAACATTGTAAATTGAGTTAGAATAAAATATGGATCGACAATTTAATGTTTGCGTAGACCAACCGGCTAATGTTAAGTGTTAGGGAAGAGGGAAAATTCCCTTTGGTGCTCACTGGGTGGAATGCCTACCTAGAGCCTATCAATCAAGAGCTGGCTTCTCAAGAGAAGGCTTCACGGGCGGACCTCCCTTGGTGTCATTTCTAGACTTCCCAAATCGTCTAGTGTGCCTGAGTTTTGCAGAAAGCGGGGTTCACGTTGAGAAAGTGACCACGGAAATCCTTGGTGGCAAAGGGCGTTGAAGTGAATTCCCAAAGCAGATCTCCGTGACTCAGGTTCGGTGTATTCATGGTGCCGACACAATCACGGTGAGGAGGTCAGAGTACTGCCCCTCGGTGGGAAGTTGTTGGTACGGGAGAATTGTCACGGTTACCGCGTACCGGGCTGGATTGCCGAAACTCGCTGTGGCATTGGCCACCAGCGACTGGGTTGCCGGAAGAAGACTCAACGTCGATCCGTTGACCTTGAGAGAATACGGGATCTTGGTACCATCAATGAGGCTGGCCAAGGCTCCACCATTGGTTGAGCTCAAGAAAAGTTTGTAGGAGAGATTTGACCTAACGAGAATATCGGCTCCTCTGGATAGGTTGGCCGCGAGGGTTCCGAAATCCAAGGTTGCCGTGGTCGAAGCCAGAGAGAAGGCATTGTTGGACGCGACAATGGAAACGTCGAACCAATTACCCACCTGGACAGTAATGGTGAAGATTGCCGAATCGACGATCCCGCCGGAGGGAGGGTAGGCGCTGGCATAAATGTCAGCCTTCAAATTGATTTGGTACTGCCCCGGTGGGGGCAACGTGGATGGAAAGACTTCAATCAAGAAGCCTGCAACCAAACGGTCGTTGTTTTTTGACCCCGCTGGAAACGTTGCTGTCAGCACTTCCTGGGGATTAGCTGAAGTACCGTCAACAGAGAACTGCAAGAACCCGTCAGTGGAAGACAGACCATAATTCACGTTCTGCAGGGGCGAACCCGGGGAGGGCCATCGAGAAAGCTCGGTAAAGACCACACAGACAGGACCCGAATAGCCGTTGCTCTTGAGTTCAATCGAATCCGAGGCCTGGACCGTCGTGGTGGGTGAAAACTTCGGGTGGGGGTCCACGGGCGCACTCGAAATTCGGGGCGGGTGAAACGGATTTGGGAAAAGGCCCTGACAGAGGAGAGCGAGGCACAGGGTTATCACCAGTCGGGTCGTCATTTGGAGGCCTCTTTGGGGGCCGTTAGCGCACCGACCGTGCCGATGTCGACTACACCGGCTTCTTCGTCTGCCAGGTTGAATCGACTTTGCGTCCCATTCTCCCATTTCACCAGATACTCGCCTGGTTCCAAACCGAAGAACTCGAACTTTCCCGTCGCGTCGCTGAAGGTCGTTCCGACTCGGACCCTGTTGGGAAGAAGGAAGATCTCGCCCACGACGCCCGGCTGGCGGATAGCAGCCTGGTTCACGACGTAACCCCTAACGGCCAACGTGGGAGCCGCCTTGATCGCGACAATCGTTGCTGAATGGTAGGCAGGCTCGACCAGAATCTTTTCCGGGACCGGACGACGGTCGGGGGCGCTCCCCGGCATATCGACTGTCGCCTCGTAAGGATTGTAGGGAAGCAACCCTGGGAACACCTTTGGCTCTCCACCCTCGCTTCGCACCACGGGTCCGTCTGGCGACTGCAATTCGACAGTGTCTTTGCCGATGCTGGAGTCAGGAACGACGAGCATGAACGCGTCGCCCAACGTCCGAGACAACCCGACGTGGCCTCCTGCGTAGAAGACGGTTCCCGTAGCTTCAAGGGAAAGGTTTGACTCATTGAGTCTTGGTTGGGCCTCGGTATGGTAAGACCCCGACCCAGAAAGACCAAAGGCCTCCCCTGCATAACTCGAAGAGACGTTCACCCCGCCAGCAGCAGAATCGGGCACGAAAAGGTCTCGACCCTGAAGTCCAAGCTGGAAGGTTCCCTCTTTGCCCCAGGGCGATGAATATTCGAGTTCTTCGCGTTGACGCAACAGATCCTGATGGTACTGAAGGTTTGTCGCCCCGTCACCGACCCAGGAGAACGTCGCCGAGACTCGAGGTTCCCAACCATTGAAGGGTTGCCAGTCCTCCCCTCCGGAAATAGAGAGGGCGGTCGAGCGGAACAGTGGAAAGAAGAGACCGACCGATGAGGACACCCGTTCGAGAGTCCCCGTCCCGAAGGTCGCGGTTTGATAGACCCCCAACGACCCGACGTTTCCCGGCAACGCTTGGCTGACCTGAGCCGAGACCTGGAGGGTGTCAGCCGGGGCCGAGAGACTCGGTGATCGATAGCTGACCCCTGCTCCCAACTTGGGAAGGGAACGGTTCCCGGCCACAGACAGCCTCCAGTCGAGGCTCGCAGCGTATCCATCAAACGGCCAGGAAACTTCCTCGGAAGCTGTCAGACTGCCGACCGGGCTCGCCCAAAGCAAAGAACTCCCTCCCGAAAGCCCATGCTGTTCCGCGTTGGCGTTGCCTCCGAGCTCAAGAGTGGGAGCT